>NZ_JAEUPY010000765.1 GCF_016790065.1 Steroidobacter sp. | reverse complement strand
GTCGGCTGGTTCATCACGCTTTATCTCATCGTCGTGGCGACGTTCGAAGCCATCGTCCTACCCTGGATGTTGCAGATGTTGATTCCGGGGCTGCGGGGCACGGTCCTGTACTCGTTGTTCGGCTCTGAAGTCACGCTCGATGCAGTGCTGATCGGCGCGGCCGGCGTGGTGCTGATCACGTTCCTCAACTATCGAGGCGTGCGGCTCGCGGTGAGCTTCCAAAGCATCATTACCTACGGCTTTCTGGCGGTGGTGATCGTGCTGCTCGCAGCGGCGTCGGCAACTGGCGAGGCCGAGAATCTGCAACCGCTGTTCGGCTCGATGGATGCTTCGCCCTGGTGGTTCGGCGCCGCGTGGATTTTCGCGAACACCGCGTTCTTCTTGAACGGTTTCCAATCGGTACCGCAAGCGATCGAGGAATGCTCGCCGGACGTATCGGCTCGGACCATCGCGCGAGTGATGGTGGGTTCGGTGCTGATCGCTGGGTTGTTCTATTGCGCCGCTATCTTGTGCTCGTCGATGGCGACGCGCTGGACGGAGCTGGCTGGCACACCGCTTGCGACCGCAGCGGCCATGAAAGACATCCTGTCGAACGGAATCTTGTCCAAAGTCGTGCTGCTGGCCGCGGCGTTTTCTTTGCTCAAGACCTGGAACGCCATCGTGCTGATGGCGTCGCGCTTGATCATGGCGCAAGCCCGCCAGGGACTGCTGCCGAGTCGGCTCGGCGCCATCCATCCAACGCATGCCACGCCGGGTGTGGCTGTTCTGTTCGTTGGTGCGGTGAGCTTGGGCGGGATGTTGTTGGGGCGGGGCGCAATCCTGCCGCTGGTCAACATGGCTTCCATTTGTCTGGCTTTCACTTTTGTTCTGGCGTGCTTCGCGCTCATGCGTCTGCGCAAGCAGCATCAAGGCGCGGCCCCCGGCTTTTCCGTGCCGGGTGGCACGGCCACGTTGGTCATCGCCGCGGTGGCGTCGTTCGTGATGTCGGCGATTGCATTGTTTGAGCCGCTGTTTCGAGGCGCGGGGCCAGTGCCGCTGGAATGGTTGCTGATCTTGATATGGGGAGCGGCAGGCGCGGTCTTCTTCGGCGCGCAACGAAAATCGCCGCAATATTAATAAGCAAGAGGTGTGCAGTGATGAATCGCAAGAAAGTTTCTTTACTGGCTGGGCTGTCGTTACTTTCTTCTTGTGCCGCATATGCGGCCGAGACGCCGCCGGAAGGATTGACCGAGGTCATCGTTACCGGCGCGCGCTTCTATCAGCGGGTCGAGTCGGGTGCCGCGGCGAAACTCGATCTGCCATTGATCGAAACGCCGCAATCGGTGGCCGTGATCAATGCCGACGTGGTGAAGACCTTCGCCATCACCGATCTGAAATTCATCAGCAAGTACATCGCAGGCTTAGAGGCACGTGCGCTCAGCCCCGGTGAGTTCTCCGATTTCACCGCGCGCGGCTTCACGCTGGATCTGCTCGATGGCTTCAAGTTGAACGGCATGTCCTTCGTGCCGGTGCAGCCCATCGACACGGTGGCGGTGGAGCGCGTCGAGTTCCTGAAAGGTCCGACCGGTATCGTCTATGGCCGTAACAACTACGGCGGCATGCTGAACTACGTCACCAAGAAGCCGCAGTACAAGGACTCGACCAGCGTCGGTTTCAGTCTCGGCAGTCCGCAGCTCGCGCGCGTCGAGGCGGATTTCAACAGAGTGCTGGTCGATGACAAGCTGTCGGTGCGGTTACCGATGTCTTATGAATATCGCGACACGTGGACCGAGGACGGCTCCAAGCAATTGACGGTGGTGCCGTCGCTGCACTGGGACGCATCCGACAAGGTGAGCTTGGATGCGACCGGCGTGGTGCAGAAGTGGAAGACGAATCGCAACATGGGTGTGCCTGCATGGGCCACGGACGCACCGGCTGATCGCGTCGACTGGCGCGAGGACGATGCCATTACGTCCTGCGCTGAAGTCACCTGCCGCGCGCCGCCGGACTACATCAAGGACGTGTTCTACACCTCCGATGCCACGTTCTTCGACAGCACGACCGTGCAATTGCTTTCTCGCGTCAACTACAAGATCAATGACGAACTCACGTTCTTCGTGAGCGGCAGCTATCTCGACTCGAGCATGACGACGCAGCAGCACTACCTAGGCACGCTGATCGCCGGCGACGGCACGGCGTGGCTGAACGGCGATGCCATCGACCTGGATCAGAAGTCCTATTCGTTCGAGACCGGCCTGACCGGCGGCTTCGAACTGTTCGGGCGTCAGCATCAGCTGTATGTCGGTGCCGACTACCGTCATTTCCGCGCCATCCGCTTCGATTCCACCGAGCCGTTCATCGGCGATCCCATCAACGTGTTCGATTTCCGAACTCGCGACTCGTTCCGCAACTACATGCGCTCGACGGGTTTGGATCGCGTGCACATTCCGTACGACTATCGCTACACCTTCGAGCGCGAGTATCTGGGCCTGGGCGCGCAGGTGCTGTTCGAGCTGCAGGATCGCTTGACGCTGCTGGTCGGCGGTCGCTACGAGCAGAACGATTTGAGCGATGTGTATGTGCCGGTGTCCGAGAACGGCTTCAACTACGAGCAGAAGCTGGACGGCAATCGCGTGCTGCCGCGTGCGGGCTTGACCTGGCGCATCGTGCCGGATCGTTGGACGGCGTACGCGAGCTACACCGAGGGTTATATTCCTCAGGGCGGCATCGAGCGCTCGGGCGGCAAGATCGATCCGGAAGAGGGCTATCAGATCGAAGTGGGCATGAAGGGGCAGCTGTTCGACGAGCGCTTGATGCTGTCGTTGGCGGCCTTCGAGATCCATCGCAGTAACGTGGCTGTGGGCGATCCGCAGAACACGCCCGATGAGATTTTCGTGCTCGGCGGCTTGGATCAGAAGAACAGCGGCGTGGAGTTCGAGGCCATGGGTCAGATCATCCCGGGGCTCAACATCATCGTCGCGGCATCGACCATCAAAGGTAAGTACGGTCAGTCCTCCGATACGTTCTATAGCGGTCGTGAGATCGTGGCGACGCCGGACTTCAAGTTGGCCGGCTACGTGAACTATGAGTTCCGCAACGGCTCGCTCACCGGTCTGATGCTGGGGGGCGGTGTGACCAAGGTCGGTCCGCAGTGGGGTGCCGATCCGCAGAGCTATCGGATCGACGGCTACACCACGGCGGATGTGAACCTGGGGTACGCGCTGACCGAACGCGTTCGCCTCGGCTTGCAGGTGCAGAACTTGTTCGACGAGACTTACTTCCTGCCGCGCGGCACGTCTTGGGCAGGCTGCTGTGGCGCCT
>NZ_JAEUPY010000064.1 GCF_016790065.1 Steroidobacter sp. | reverse complement strand
TTCCTGGAACTCATCACGGTCCAGGAAGAACTGCTCGCCTTGCAAGCCGCGGCGATCGATGCCGCCGCGGACTATCACCGTGTTTTGGCTGAGATCGAGCGCCTCACCAGCGCCGCACTCACCCGCCCGATTTCCACACCTTGAGTTGAAACCATGAATCAGAAATTACTGTTGGTGCTGATCGCCGCGGCGTTGGCCATCGGCGGTTGTGGAGGCTCCGATCAAGCCACGGAGGCCTCTTCGGCAAAATCCGAGGCGGGTCACGACGAGGGCGAAGGCCACTCCGAACCTACCCACGTCGCGCTCACGCCCGAGCAGATTCAGGCGGCGGGGATCGTGGTCGCGGAAGCCGGTCCGGCCACCATCCGAGAGACGTTGCCGGTCTACGGCGTCGTCGCACCGAACGCCGAGCGCGTCAGAGACGTGGGGGCCCGCTTCCCCGGTGTGATCCGCGCTGTCACTGCGAAGATTGGCGATTCCGTGCGCGCCGGCGAAACGCTGGCCAGCATCGAAAGCAATGAGAGCTTGCAAACGTACTCTGTCGTCGCGCCACTTAATGGCGTCGTCACTGCACGTCAAGCCAATCCCGGTGAACAGACGGGCGACAAAGTGCTATTCACGATCGCAGATCTGGCGACGGTTTGGGTAGAACTCTCCTTATTCCCGCGCGACATGGCAAAAGTGCGCGTCGGCCAAACCGTGCGAGTGTCTAGCAACGATACGGGCGTGAATGCCGACGGCAAGATCGTCTATGTCGCACCCTTCGGAAGCAGCGCCAATCAAACATTGACAGCCCGAGTACTGCTCGACAACGCCGATCGTCGCTGGGCGCCCGGCCTGTACGTCACGGCGCAAGTGACGCTCGGCGAAAACCAGGTCCCACTCGTCGTACGTAACGAAGCACTTCAGACGTTGGAGAACAACAATGTCGTGTTCGTCCATGCCGAGGAGGGATTCAAGCCGCGACCGGTGCGCATCGGCCGTGCGGACGCTCAATTGAGCGAGGTGACGGAGGGGCTACAGGCGGGCGAGCGCTATGCCGCCGCGAACAGCTACATCCTCAAGGCGGAGTTGGGCAAAGGCTCCGCCGAGCACGAAGACTAGGAGCGCTGTAATGATTGACGCAATTCTGCGCTTTTCAATTGCCCGTCGGTGGGTGGTGCTGTTTCTGGTGCTGGCAGTGGCCGCGGCCGGTGTCTGGAATTATCAGCGTCTACCCATCGATGCGGTCCCTGACATCACCAACGTGCAGGTTCAGATCAACACTCAGGCGCCGGGCTACTCGCCGCTCGAAGTCGAGCAGCGAATTACTTATCTGGTCGAGGTTGCTATCGCGGGTTTGCCGCGCCTGGAGTACACGCGTTCGCTGTCTCGCTACGGATTGTCACAAGTCACCGTCGTCTTTCAGGACGGGACGGACATCTACTTCGCGCGCAATCTCATCAACGAACGTTTGCAGCAAGCGAAGAGCCAGCTGCCCGCGGGCATCGAGCCAGAGATGGGCCCGATCGCCACGGGCCTGGGTGAGATTTATCTCTACACCGTGCATGCCGCTGAGAATGCTCGCCAGCCCGACGGACGCCCTTACGACGCCACCGCGCTTCGCACGTTGCAAGACTGGGTCATTCGCCCGCAATTGCGACAAGTTCCCGGTGTGACCGAGGTCAATACCATCGGTGGATTTGAAAGGGAGTATCACGTCACCCCCGATCCTGCTCGCCTGCTCGCTTTCGGGCTGACATTCGAGGCTATCGTCAACGCGCTAGAAAAGAACAATGCCAACGTCGGTGCCGGCTATATCGAGCGCAACGGCGAACAGTATCTGATCCGCTCGCCGGGCCAGGTCGCAGACATCCCCTCCATCGAACAGATCATCGTCGCTCACCGCGGCGGCGTACCCGTCACGATTCGGGATGTTGCGGATGTGGCCTATGGCAAGCAGCTACGAACCGGCGCGGCAACCCGCGATGGCGAAGAGACCGTGCTTGGAACGGCGGTGATGCTGATCGCGGAGAATAGCCGTACGGTATCGAAGGCTGTTTCCGAGAAACTTGCCGAGATCAACAAAACCCTGCCCGAGGGAATCACCGCCGATCCCGTCTACGATCGCACCGTCCTGGTCGAGAAGACCATCGCCACGGTGCAGAAGAATCTGCTCGAGGGCGCGATTCTCGTTGTCGCAGTCCTCCTGCTGATGCTCGGCAACGTCCGTGCAGCGCTGCTGACGGCGGCGGTCATTCCGCTTTCCATGCTGATGCTGATGACCGGCATGGTCCAGTCGCAAGTCAGCGCCAACCTGATGTCGCTCGGCGCCCTCGATTTCGGATTAATCGTCGATGGAGCCGTGATCATCGTGGAGAACTGCATGCTGCGGCTGTCGCAGCGTCAGCACCGGGCCGGCCGTTTATTGGAGGTAGATGAACGTTTGCATACGGTGTTCACCGCCACCCGCGAGGTGTTCACGCCGAGTCTGGTGAGCGTGCTCGTCGTCATCCTCGTCAATCTGCCCATCCTCGCCCTGACCGGCGTCGAGGGAAAGATGTTTCGGCCCATGGCGCTCGCCGTCATCATCGCATTGATCGCCGCCCTCTTCCTGTCGCTCACGTTCGTCCCCGCCGCCGTCGCGCTATTCTTGACCGGCAAGATCGAGGAAAAAGAGAACGTGATCGTTCGCGGTGCGCGTAGTGCCTACGCGCCTATCCTCGATGGCGCGTTGAAGTTCCGCGCCGTGATCCTTGTAGGCGCGGTGATCTTCGTCGGAATCTGCGCGTGGATCGGCTCGCGCATGGGATCCGAATTCATCCCCAGCCTCGATGAAGGGGATCTCGCAGTTCAGGCATTGCGTATCCCGGGCACCAGCCTCACGCAATCGTTGGATATGCAGTTCCAGCTCGAACGCGCACTGAAACAGATCCCGGAGGTCAAAACCTACTTCTCCCGTGTCGGTACCGCTGAAGTTGCGACCGATCCGATGCCGCCGAACATCTCGGACGGTTACGTCATGCTCAAGGATCGCCGCGACTGGCCCGATCCGGAGAAGACCAAGGCCGACCTGGTGAAGGAAATCGAGAAAAAACTCGAAGCCATTCCCGGCAATGCATTCGAGATCAGTCAGCCCATTCAGTTGCGTTTCAACGAGCTGATCTCGGGTGTGCGTTCGGATCTGGGCATCAAGATCTACGGCGACAATCTGGATCAGTTGTTGAAATCAGGTAACGCCGTTGCGCGGGTCTTGAATGGCATCGATGGCGCCGAGGGCGTGAAG
>NZ_JAEUPY010000006.1 GCF_016790065.1 Steroidobacter sp. | reverse complement strand
CCCGAAGATGTCGCTCGCATTCCCGGCACGCGTTGGTTGGTCTTCAGCGGCTTCAGTAGTGGAGCGGGGCTGAAGTTGGTCGATAGCTCGGCGCGCACCATGCGCTTTTGGTACTCGGGCGATCGTACTCAGATTGGTCACGATGCCAAGGCGTTTCCATTGTGCTCGTCGCCGCCGTCTGCCGCGGTATTCAATGCGCAAGGTATCAGCTTGCGGACTCAGTCTCCGGGGCTGCATCGGCTCCATGTCGCGAACCATGGCGGCCGAGAGGCCATCGAAATCTTCTCTATCGACGCACGTGCCGATGAGCCCAAGCTCACTTGGATAGGTTGCGTGCTGATGCCCGACGGCATCGCGGCCAACAGCGTTGCGACCTACTCGGATGGCACCATCCTCGCCAGCGTGCTCACTCATCCCGGCACGTCGATCACGGACTTCGTGCTCGGCCGCACTACGGGCGGCGTGTACGAGTGGCGTCCCGGCACAGAGGCGTTCAAGTTGCTCAAGGGCACTGAGCTGCCGGGTAACAACGGCATAGAAACATCGCCCGACGACCAGGAGTTTTACGTGGTTGCGTTCGGCTGGCGCGCCGTGGTCGTGTTCTCGAGAAAGGATTCCTCCAAGCCACTCAGGCGGGCTTTAGCGCCGGGCTTCATGCCCGACAACATTCATTGGCATGAAGGCCGGCTGTTGTTGGCGGGCATGCAATTCGATGAGCCGACTTGCGGCGGCCTGCGCAAGATCGTTGATGGCAAAGCCGATGGGATGCTTTGTCATCGGGGCTACGGTGTGGCGCAGCTCGATCCGGCTTCGATGCAGTTCAAGCTGATCGCCTACGGCGGACCGGATGCTTCGTTCAATGGCGTCTCGGCAGCATTGCTGGTCGATGACGACTTGTGGCTGGCGTCGTATCAGTCCGATCGCGTGGCGGTGCGCCGGCTCGAGTACGCATTGGCGCCGGTGACAGCCCGCTGAGTTTCCAGCAGACTGCAGCCCCAAATGAGGGCGCTGTTACTCGCCGCTGTCTGCGGTCTACTGTTTGTCGATGTGTTCGCCGCGAGCGTGCCGGTTTGGGGTGCCCGCGAACCCATGCCGGCCGATACCCCGGTCGCCGCTCTGAAACGCGGCCAATTCATCTGGTACGCCAACGCCGTACCCGACGGCCCCATGCTCATGGTGGTCAGTCTCAACGAGCAGCGGGCCTATGTCTATCGTAATGGCGTGCTGATCGGCGCGACCACGGTGAGCACCGGCCGCAAAGGTCACGAAACGCCCACCGGCGTGTTCACCATCCTGCAAAAGGATAAGGATCACCGCTCCACCATCTACGACAGTGCGCCCATGCCTTACATGCAGCGGCTCACCTGGGGCGGCGTGGCATTGCATGCGGGTGGCTTGCCGGGCTATCCCGAATCGCACGGCTGCGTGCATCTGCCCAGCGAGTTCGCGCGTCTGTTGTTCGAAATGTCCACCATGGGTATGACAGTGGTCATCGCTGCCGAGGCGGAAGCGCCGAGCCGCGTAACTCATCCGGGCTTGGTCACGCCGGTCGACTCGAAGGGCCGCGTGTTACCGCACCGTCCGTTGCAGGAATCCGAGTCGTTGCGTTGGCAGCCGGAGTTGTCGCCCACCGGGCCGGTCAGCATTGTGCTGAGCCGGGGCAGTGGCCGAGTCATCGTGTATCGCGCCGGTATCGAGATCGGCCGGGCTAGAGTGGTGTTTCGGGGCCCCGAGCCGATCGGCACTCATGTGCTGACACTGGTGGCTGGGCCAGGCAGCAGCGCGCAACGTTTCGTGCCTCAGCCCGATCGCCAGCATTGGATTCGCGTCGGGCTGGCTGGACACGAGGACGAGAAAGGTCGCGAGCCTGAGCCGGTCGCCGCCGATCGTATCGACATTCCTGAGGAATTCGTCCGGCGAGTGTTCGACGTCTTGACGCTCGGGGCCACGGTGCTGGTCACGGACGAAACCATCACGCCGCAGACCACCGGGCCGTCGCTCGATGTGATCAACGCGGACGCGCCAGAGTCTTGATGAGAGGCTGACCATGAAGTGCACGCACTGGCGGCGGGATCTTCTGCTTTTGCTGGCGCTATGTACCAGCGGTTTTGCGCACGCCGAGAGCGAGCGCATCGGACTCGTGCTGGGCGGCGGTGGGGCGCGAGGCGCTGCTCATATCGGTGTGTTGAAAGTGCTCGAACGCGAGCGCATTCCCATCCACGCCATCACCGGCACCAGCGTCGGTTCCATCGTCGGTGGCCTGTATGCCGCTGGTTATTCTCCCGATGAGATCGAGCGCGCCATCGGCTCGATCGATTGGATCGATATCTTTCACGACGGCACCGCGCGGCGCGAACGGCCGATGCGACAGAAAGAGACCGACATCGGCATCGTCGCCAATCTGGAAGTCGGGTTGCACGACGGCAACCTGCGGTTCCCGACGACGCTGGTGCGTGGACAGAAGCTTGGCCTGTGGTTGCGCCGGATGTTTCTAGGCCGGGGCAACGTCGAGAGCTTCAATGACTTGCCCATTCCGTTTCGTTGTGTGGCCACCGACATCGGCGAGGTCAAGCCGGTGGTGTTTCAGTCCGGCGATCTGGCGCTCGCCGTGCGTGCGAGCATGGCGGTGCCAGGTGCGTTCGCGCCTGTGAAACACGACGGCCGCACGCTGGTGGACGGCGGCATCGTCAACAACATTCCTATCGACGTGGCTCGCGAGATGGGGGTCGACCGAGTGATCGTGGTCGATGTCGGTCAGCCGC
>NZ_JAEUPY010000909.1 GCF_016790065.1 Steroidobacter sp. | reverse complement strand
ACAACCTTCTGAGTGCCGCCCGCCTGGGTGTCGACTCGCGTGTAGGACAGCAGGCCCGGCAGATTGATTGAGCGAGGATGGCCGGAGAAAACCAACGCGCCGACCACGAGCGCCACGCTCGCAGCCAGTGCGAACCCCCATTGCAGCTTGCGGTTGTTCGCGCGCGTTGCAATGACAACCGCTGCATTGGCACTGACATTGGCGTTCGAACTGGCCGATAGCGTTGTGTCATCGTCGGTCGCGAGTTCCGCCTGGGTCGGCCACGGCACCGTGCGAATCTGCCCGGCTCGGCTCAGCAACTGTTCGATGCGTTCGAATTCCCGAGCATGGCGCGGATCCTGGCTGAGCCAGAGTTGCCATTGCGCCATGCGCTCCAACGAAATGTCGGGCGAATCCAGCTCCACCGCCCATTGTGCAGCCTCGCGCAGCACCGGATCGTTTTCGTCGACAGTGCGGGTGGGCTCATCCATGGGGAAACTCCTGGTCCAGCCCGACCCGGCAATACACCAGGGCGCGCGTCACATAGTCCCGCACCATGCGTTCGGACAGATTCATGCGTTGTGCGACTTCGACAAAGTCTAATCCCTGGATCTTGTAGAGCAGGAAGGCCTGCCGGCATTTCGCCGGCAACTGTGCAATCAGCTTTTCCAGATGCGCCACTTCCTGGGCGACCGTGGCTTCGTGTTCCGGAGTCGGTACCTCGTTCAACTCGGTGAACAAACCCGTTTCGCGAGCTCGCTCACGCCGGTCACCGCCGCGCCGGCGATCGATGGCCAGGTTGGCGGCGATCTTGAACAGGAAGGCTCGCTGGTAGCTGATGGCTTCCGGCTGATCCAGATTCAACAGCTTTACATAGGCTTCCTGCGCGACTTCCTTCGCTTCCTGGTGCGAGTGCAGGCGCAAAGCCAGGAAGCGCAGCAACGCGTCGTTGTGCTCCTGGAACAAGCGCGCCACCAGTTGCTGGCGCGCATCGCCGCCAACACCTTGCTGCTCGCTGGATTGAGGTTCTGTCATGAAGGCCGACTACGGGTCGAGCTGTTGCACCGTCACTGTAACTATAGACGTTCGAGACGACGATTTTTGCGGTCCCATCGCCGCGAGTCAGAAAGTCGGGCCGGCCATCGCAAAAATGGTCGGCCCAAGCGTCCAGAGTAAATACAAGGCCAGGCTCGCGCCGGCCAACGAAACAACTGGCAGAGGTGGCATGATGAAAGCGATGACGACGAGTGACGTAAGTCGGGCCGATGCGGTGCGTAGCGCTGTGAGCCGTACTTTGCAGCTCTCCCGGGGACTGACGATTGCAGCGTTGTTGCTGGCTGGCACGCCGTGCGTCGGCGTCAGCGTCGCAGCCGCCAGCGAGGTGCACACCGTTCCCTTCGATATTCCCGCCCAGTCCATCGCCACTGCTTTGCTGAGGTTCGCCGAACAATCGGGCATTCAAATCACCACACCGGCTGCGGATACTCAATCCATTCGCACGGCGGGGGTGCAAGGAAGTTATCAGGCTGGCGAGGCCTTGCGGATCCTCCTGCAGGGCACCGGGCTGCAATTCCGCTTCCTCGACGAAGCAACGGTGGTGGTGATCGCGGCGGGTCAGTCGAACGCGTCGGCGCGAGATGCCGACGGCAGGCTGCACCTAGCGCAGGCCGACGGGAGTTCGACCACAGGGCCGCAATCGGTCGCAGACCTGGAAGAGGTCGTGGTCACCGGCTCCAACATCGTCTCCTTCGTCGACGCAGAGAAGCGCGGCGCACCGGTGGAAGTGATTACCGCCGAGCAGATCGAGAAGACCGGCGCCAATACGCTGGCCGAAGTGTTGGCCAAGAATCCTTCGATCACCGGTGGCGCGGCGGCCGAGCAAGGCAACGGCGGGCGCGGTTTCGTGAACCTGCGAGGCCTCGGCACGCAGTACACGCTGGTGTTGTTGAATGGCCGACGATTGTCCGCGAACGATCCGGCCAACATTCTGGCGATTCCTGCCGATGCCGTGGAACGCGTCGAAGTTCTCAAGTCAGGCGCGTCTGCGGTGTACGGCTCCGACGCCGTGGCTGGCGTGGTCAATGTGATCTTGAAGTCCAAGGCCGACGGATTGCATGCCAGTGCCACGTTCGGTGACACCACGCAGGGTGGCGGACAGACGACTGACGTCAATTTGTATGGTGGCGTCGCATCCGACACTGCGCGCTTTTTCTTTCTCATCAATCATATGACGCGCGACGAAGTCAGCGCGCGCCAGCGCGATATCACATCATCGAGCGACATGCGTCGTTTCGGTGGCTCCGACGCGCGCAGCGGTATCGGTAATCCGGCCTTGATCGGCGGCATCGCAGGTTCCCCAGATCTGATCGCCGATGGCACGCGGATCGCGCCGGGCTCGTATTCTCTGAACCGTGCGGACTATCGTCCTTATGACAGCAGCACGGATCTGTTCGATGTCAATGCGATAGTCGACCCGAGCATCACCAGCGCGCCCGAACGACTGACGCTGGTCGGCAACTTCGAGCAGGACTTGTTCGACGGTCGAGCGACGCTGTTTGCGACCGGCCTGTACTGGACCATGCGGGAACGCAACTGGACGTCGCCGCAGTCGATCTCGTTCTCCGATCCCACCATCGGGCCGATCCCGGCCAGCAATCCCTATAACCCGTTCGGCCAGGACGTGTCCGATGTGAGCTATCGGCCGCTGGAGTTGGGGCGGCGACTGGGAGATACCGACGCCTCGACACGCCGACTCAGTGGCGGTGTGCGAGGTGAGATCGGTAGCTGGCGCCTGGAGTCCGCGGCGTCGTGGTATCGCAGCGCCTACACCAATAAGTTCGCAGACACTTTCATTCGCTCAGGCTTGCAACAAGGCGTGAATCGCGCCGGTGCGAACGCCTTCAATCCGTTCTGCAATCAGTGCAATACCGCCGCGCAGTTCGACGGCATGCTCGGCACCAGCAGTTTCGATATCGAATTCATCTCGGATATGGTGGATCTGCGCGCCAGCGGTCCGCTGTTCGAGTTGCCCACCGGTCCGGTGCAAGCCGCGGTTGGCGGTGAGTATCGGCGTGAGGAAGTCGTCGTCGGCGCCGATCCGCTGTTCAAGTCCTCCGGTTTCGTCGGCTCGACGGGTTACACCACTTACGATCTGGAACGCACTATCCATTCAGTGTTCGCGGAGTTGCGCGTGCCGTTGCTCAAGGCTGCGAACGAGCGCAGCGGCAGCCCGTTGGAACTGTCGCTAGCGGGACGTTACGAGGACTACAGCGACTTTGGCACGACCTCGACTCCCATGGCCACGTTGCGATATGCGATGTGGAACGATCAGCTGACATTGCGGACGTCTTATTCCAAGGCATTCCTGGCGCCGTACTTGGAGTTGGCGGCTGCGTCGTTGCGCTTTCCGTATGAAACAGTGCTCACCGATCCATTGACCAATCTGCCCATCGATGCGGCGGTCTATGTAGTGGGCACGTCGGACATCAAACCTGAGACCGGCACCACGACCAACTTCGGTGCCATCTTCACGCCCGATGCCATCGAGGGCCTGACTGTCTCGTTGGATTACTACCGAATCCAACAGAACGATCTGGTCGCGGGCGTCACTAATCCGCAGGCAGTGCTGGAGGGCACGGCGCAGGGCAGTTTCACGCGTGGCTC
>NZ_JAEUPY010000902.1 GCF_016790065.1 Steroidobacter sp. | reverse complement strand
GAGAATGAAGACCGCGCGCACGCGAGCCGGAAGTTCCTGCAAGGACTGTTCGATCCGCGCCCAGGCCTCGCGGGCCGTGTAGATGCGCTCGGCGGAAAAATCCTCGTCGCCCTCCAGCAATCCCGCGCTCAGATAGGCGGCGCCGGCCACACCGTGCCGAGTCGAGCGACGCCCTCGTTCACGCAACAGATTGGCGGCCGTCTGAAAAACATAGCCCGCCAGGTTGTCGATGGGCTCGCCCCCCTGGCGATTGATCAGCCGCACGAACACTTCCTGGACCAGATCCTCGACCTCGGCCCGGTTCGGACCGATGCGCCGTTGAAAGAACAGACGCAACGCCGCCCCGTATTGCTCCAGGGCAATACGCGGATCGGCGGGCGATGGATGGGATGGGGCCATGCAGGGAACGACGGTGTGCCTCTCCTTAAGATGCCGCAACCCGCGGTTTCCTCATTCCGAGGGGGATGCGTTTGCCAATGCCTTGATTTTACAGCGCACCGGTCGGTCGCCGCCCGAGTTCTAGTGAGCTCGCGACTCGCTGAACTGGCGCGCGATGCGGTCCGCCAAGGCCTTCAGACGTGTATCCAGGTCCGACTCCTCTTTCGGCGAAACATTCGTCAGAACCGCCACCGCCAAGCGCGGTTCACGATAGACGCTGAGCCGAGTGGTGGCGCCGAAATGCGCCCCACTGTGGCCGACGATGGTCATGCCTTCGGCCGTGCGCGTGGACCAACCCATTCCATAGAACTGCTGCTCGGAAACGTTCTCAGGGACCGGCGTCAGCATCGACTGCCGGCTCTGCGGCCGCAGAAAGTCGCCGAACACCACGGCCGTCGCGAATCGCACCAGATCCTCGGCCGTCGACAAGTAGCCACCGCCCGGCCACAGATCGCTGTTGTCCACCGCCGGCGCGTTGGACACCGCACCGGTGCTATCGATCTCGTAGAAGGCAGTGCGGTTGTCGATGACCTTCCCGTACTCGTCCGGCACTGTGCCTTGCAAACTCAACGGACCGAGCACGCACGCCTGCATGGCTGCGGGGAAGTTTTGCTGGGTCACGCTCTCCACCACCGCACCGATGAGGTTGTAACCGAAACTGGAATACAGATAGTGGGTTCCCGGTGCGCTCGCCAGCGGGCGATCCTTGAACCTCGCGAGCGCCGCGCTCATGGTTGGGTAATGCACCGTGTTGATCATGTCCTCATCACTGTAGTGCACGATGCCCGCACGATGCGACGCGAGCTGCCGGACGGTGATCGCACGACCTGATTCGGGATACGCCGGTAGATAACGGCGCAGCGGCGCATCCAGATCGAGCTTGCCCGCCTCGGCCAACCGCATCACACAGGTGGCGGTCAATGATTTGCTGATGCTGGCGATTCGAAATCGCGTGCGCGGAGTGACGGGCACCTTCAGTTCCAGGTTGGCGTAGCCGAAGCCCTCCGACCACAGCATCTCGCCCTCTTTTGCGACGGCGATCGCCAGTCCGGGAATCCGCTCCTGCTCGACCACCGACTGTACTTGTTCCCGTAGTGTCGGCGGCGATGCTGCTTGCGCCATCGCAGACACCATCGTAGTCGACACGGCGAACAAGCTAAGCGCAATCGCGAGACGTTCAAGCATGGCGGGTGGCGAGCATGGCGAGTTCATGGAAGGTTCGTGGCCTGCGCGCTACGCGGAGCGCCTTCCTTGACTATGATGCCGGAGGTCGAGGTTTCCTTATTTTCATCAGCCAACTGCCGCGCCGCCGGCGGGCTGGAATATGATGAACCGTACCGTCCTCGCCTGGAGAATGGAATGTCCGTTGCAACGGAAGAACTCATTCGCGCACGCCGCGACCTCGCAGCGGCGCTACGCCTGGCTGCCCGATTCGACCTCCACGAGGGCATCGACAATCACTTCAGCGCCATGCTGAGCGATGGCACGTTCCTGGTGAACCGTTGGGGGGTGCATTGGAGTCGCATGCGGCCGTCGGACATTCTGCAACTCGACGCCGAGGGCAACGTGATCAGCGGCAGCGGCACTGTGGAGCGGACGGCGTTCGTCATCCACTCCGAAATCCACAAGCACTGCCCGCAGTCGCTGGCGGTCCTTCATACCCACATGCCGCACGCCACCGCGCTGGCCTGCACTTCCAGCAAGATCGAGCCCATCAGCCAGAATTCATTGCGCTTCGTGGGACGGATCCATTACGACGAACACTATGCGGGTCTGGCGAACGACCTCGACGAGGGCACACGCCTCGCCCGTGCCGTCGAACAACATCCCATCATCATGATGCGTCATCACGGCGTGCTGGTCACCGGCCCGTCCATCGCCTTGGCGTTCGATGACTTGTACTTTCTGGAGCGGACTGCCCAGGTTCAATTGCTCGCCGAATCTGCACGAGCGCCCACGCTGCGCATCGACGAGGAAACGGTCCAACTCACCGCGTTACAGATGCGACAGATCGAAGCAGATCGTGTCACCCACTTCAATGTCTTGAAGGCCATGCTGGCGGAAGAGGATGCTTGCTTCGCCGACTGATGCAGGCGAAGCGCTGGCACGCGGCACTTTCCATCAAGGCGGTGGCAGGTCGGCGCCGGCCAGCGGGCGGACTTGAGTTACCAGAGCGATGAGCATTTCGCCTGGAACTTCGTTCACCACGTAATGCGCGGCACGGTCAAATTGCACGAAGGCTTTCTTCGGCGCGTCCAGCGTATCGAACCAAGCCCGCGCCACCGTCGTGGCGGTGATGTTGTCGTAGCGTCCGCCCATGAGGATCACAGGACAATTGAAGCGCGTTTTTTGATCGAAGTCGGTTTTCATCCCTTCGATCCACAACCGCTCGCCGGACAGATCCTGGCCGAGCTGGGTCGATAGCAAATCGTAGTCATCATAGGCCGGGCTGAGCGAGCGGCGCCGCGACTCGTCGTCTTCGGCTATCCCATGCAACATGGCGCCATACTGGACTGCCCAGCCGCGTTGAATCTGAGTCTTCTTGGGCAGCACGGTGCCATCGCGTTCGGGATACGGAGCGATAGCCTCCAGTTCCTTGATGGCTCGCGCGTCGCCCCTGCGTTTCGCTTCGGCCAAGGTCCAGTCATAGCCAGCCGCCTCGTTACGCCGCCCATTCACGATCTGCCCCAGTCCGATGTAGGCGTAGAACCAGTCCGGATGTCGCTGCGCCAGCCGGACACCGAGGATGCTGCCGAAGGAATGGCCGAGCAGAAAGATCTTTTGCTTGCCATAGTGACGACGCAGATAGAGCGCGACCTGTTCTGCATCATCGACCAGCTGATCGACGGTCGTGCGCGGATCCCATTGGCGTCGCGCTTCGGAAAAAGTTTTGCCGGAACCACGCTGATCCCACTGCACGACAGTGAAATAGTCCTCCCAGGGGCGCTGGAAGGTCCAGCTCTCGGCCATCATCGGCGCGCCCGGCCCGCCATGAATATAGAGCAGGATGGGATTATCCGCCCTCGCCCCACGGATGCTGAGCCATTGCTTGGTTTCATTGATGGGAATGGCAAGCATCTCATCGATACCGTCGCGCGGTAGCATCTGCTCCGCCGCAATCGTCTTGCGAGGGTCGTATTTGCTGGTTGGCTCTGCCGCCGCGGCAGTGAAGCTCGTGAGCAGGATGGCCGCCACCGCCGCAATCTTCGCAATGTGTTTCATGCGTTACTCAGTCTCAGAAGCTATAACCCATCTGCAGCCCGACGGTGCGGGGTCGCATGCGATATCCATAGCCGCGATCGGTGTTCCCCGTGCCTCTAAAGACGTAGTCGCTCACGTCTGTCAGATTGTTCACGAACAACTCCAGGTTGACGCTATTGATCGTGATACCCGAGCGCAGGTTCGCGGTGACGTAGCCGCCCGCCTCGGTCAACGGAGTCTGCGCCAGATTGCCGAAGAATGTGCCCCGATATGCCGAGTCCGCGCGGACGAACACAGCGCGCCCGGCAATGTCAGTGTCGTACTGGATACCGAAACTGACATTGACCTTGGGTGAGCCCGGCAAACGATCGCCCGCGACCGCGTCGAGGGTCGGGACATCTACGCTCAGCTCGGCATTCGTATACGAACCGCCGAGATCGAGCTTCAGACCCGGCATGAGGCGGTAGCTGGTTTGAATTTCCAATCCCTGCGAAGTGGCCTCGCCGGCATTGGCGACATAGAAGTACGCCAAGTCGCGGCAGGTGGCTCTGGCGTTAGTAGGCAGCCCTTTCCAGTTCGCTCGATACACACTGGCGTCGACTACCAAGCGCCCCTCGAGCAACGTGAATTTGCCACCCAGCTCGAAGTTGTCCAAGGTATCCGAGTCGATCACCCGCGTAGAGGCGATCGTGAGATTGGAGCCGTCCACCACGCCGTCGTTGTCGGTATCGCAAATTCCCGGAATCAGCCCAGTCGCCGGCCGCCCCAAGCGGAACCCTTGTGAAAAACTGGCGTAGAGCAACGCCTGGTCGGTCGGCTTATAGCTCAGATTGGCTTTGTAGGTGTTCCCCGACTTACTGATGCTCGATTCGGACACATTGGGTGCATCCAGCGGAGCGCCGGTAAACCAACCGCTCGCGAGCAGTTTGTTACTTCTATCGAAACGGTAGGCGCGCGCACCGAGAGTCAGCGTCAGCTTGCTGCTCAAGTCGTAGGACAACTCGCCGAACACTGCGTCTTGTTTCAACTCACGCGTAGTGTCGAATATGCCGAGCACGTCGTTGATGCCGTCGCCCCACGGATTCAAGGCAGGAATTTCCACCGAGCTATTGTTCTCGTGAGCGAAATTGCTTTGTTTCTCGTGAAAGAAGCCAACCAGATACTGCCACGGACCGTCCAGCTTGGACGCGAGGCGCACTTCACCGGAGAACGCGGTATGCGGACTCTGGTAGGCGCCGTCGTAGGGAGCGTCTATATTGCCGCCTTCGGTGTAAATACTTTTGGAATCGACCCACGACGCGGCAGTGACCAGAGCAGCCCAGCCGAAGTTGTACTCCAGCACGGTGTTGGCGATGCCGATACGATTGTCGTAAATGCTGTCTACGCTGCCTCGTAACGCGTGCGACGGATAGATCCGTAACCCGACATAGCCGTAGCCGTCGCCCAAACCTTGCGAAGAGCTGAAACCGTCTTGTTCTATCTTTTGATAGAGATAGGAAAGAGTGAGCTTCAAGTCATCGGTCGCCTGCCACAACAGTGCGACGCGCCCGCCCCAAGCGAGATCTCGACCTCTGTCATCCGCGTTGCTTGCCAAGGACACCGCTCGGGGTCCCAGCGAGGCCACGTAAGCCTGCATGGCCGGGTCGGAGCCGGACACATTCTCGTAGTAACCGCTGTTGTTGTACTTGTAGGCCACGGCGCGAATCGCCAGCTTATCGGCAACGAGCGGCGCGTTGAACACGCCCTGCCACATCTGGTTGTCGCCGCCACTCTTACCCGTGACGGAATAACTCGCAGCGACCTTGCCGCCGGTTCTATCGAGCTTCGGCGCCACCGGAATCGTGCGTACTGCTCCGCCCAGAGAGGAATTTCCGAAAGAGGTTCCCTGCGGACCGCGCAGCACCTCGACACGCTCGATGTCGACCAGCTTCAAATCAACGCCACTGCCGCCCAGAATGCCGGCGGAGTTGGTGATGGGCGTCTCGCCGAAATAACTGGCCACCGTGGTGCCTGAGCCGAAGTTCTGGTACTGAGCCGCGGTTTCGATACCACGGATGACGATGGCGCTGGAGACCGAATTGGTTTCGACAAAACTGGCACCAGGCACCGCCGACAAATAATCTCCCATGCCTTTCAAGCCGCGGCTTTCAATGTCCGCATTGCCGATCGCCGTAATGCTGAGCGGCACATCCTGAATGCTCTCGGCGCGTTTGGTCGCCGTCACGATGATCTCTTCCACCAACTCTGTGGCGGGTCTGACATTCGAGCTGGTGCTTTCGACGGCGGGGCTGGCGGGCGCGATCAACATCGCGCCGGTCGTCGCATCCGATTGTGCGACGAACGCAGTCCCTTTCAACAATTTCTCCACCGCTTCCCGCGGCGTCAATGTGCCCGAGAGACCTTCGGTATGAATCCCTTTCAATTGATCCGCGCGGAACACCAACTCCAGCCCGGTCTGTTTCGCAAAGGATTCCAGCGCAGCAGCCAGATCCCCGGACGGGATGCTGACCGTGATCGCATTTTCCGCGCGAACCGCGGCTGACATGCAGGTGAGCGCGAACGCCACTGCGCAAACCAGAATTTTTCTAGTACTCACGTCATCTCCCCGTATCGACAGCGCCACTGCATCACCGGGACGATTGACGTGAGCAAACTCCCCTTCGGACTCGGGAATTATTTGCTCTGAAGCAACAGGCGGCCGTCCTGCTGTTCCTCGATTCGAATCTGGAAGCCGACATCCAGCAGCCGCGAAAACGCGTCGAAGTTGCCAGCACGGAAGTTTCCGCTCACGGGAATGGTCGCGAGCGACGCATCTTGAATGATCACCTGGCGGGTGTGATAACGATTGAACTCGGCCACGGCCTCGATCAGCGGCGTGTCATGAAACACCAAAAAGCCGCTGCGCCAACTCAACGCTTCTTCGATCTCAGACAGCGGCCGCTTCAGGACGCTGACCTCCTCGCGATCCGCCTCTGCGACTGAGCCAGCATCGAGCTCGACAGGTGCACCTATCCGCGCGTCGCTCTCGGCGCGTGCCACGGCCGAGTCCACGACGACTGAAACTCGTCCTTTGGCAACCGTCACTCGAACGTCGTCGGGAGTGTTCCGGCGCACGGAAAACGCCGTACCTAACGCGGTGATCCGACTCTTGCCGGCGATCACGACGAACGGCCGATGCTCATCGTGGGCAACCTCGAAGTACGCCTCGCCCCGCTCCAGCTCGATGGTCCGCTGTGTATCTCTCAAGTCGACTCGAACATGGCTCGCCGTGTTCAGCGTGACTGTCGACCCCTCTGGCAAAGGCACAGCTAGCGTCGCGCCGATCTGCGTCGAGTAAGTGTTCCGATTCCAGTACCAAGATGAGGCCAGCGCCACACATACGAGGAGCCCAGCGGCCCATGCCGCAGTTCGCAACGCGCCTCTGAAGGAAGGAGCTGAATGCCATGCCTGTTGCAAAGGCCTGGCGACAGGCTCCAGCTGAGCGCCCAGCGCCTGTAGTCGATTGGCCCCGTCCCAGGCTGCCTCCAGCCTCAGAAACTCGACCATGTGTGCGGTCGAGGCGGCGAGCCAGGCAGACAGAGCAGCCTGGTCCTCGGCAGACCATTGCCCACTGTCGCGCTTAGCCAACCATTCCGCGGCCTGCTGTTCGATGTGTTCGCGGCTATCCATGTTCGCGCTCCGTACGGTCCGTCGAAACCTCAGCCTGGACCTTGGGGTCGGGAGCCTCATTGAAGACAGCCTTGGCAAGAATTCGAATGCCGCGGGCCACACGCTTCTCAATCGTCCTTTGCGACACGCCGAGCCGACGTGAGACGTCCTTTTGCGTGAGACGTTCCACCTTGCGCAGCCAAACGACGTCGCGGCATTCGATCGGCAAAGCTTCGAACGCTGCGACCAACTTCAAGAACTCTTCGCGGACTCCGACACAATGCTCGGGCGAGTTCTCGTCGATCAGAATATTCAGCGCGTCCAGATCGTCCTGCATCTCGATGGAGACGACGCGGCGTCGCCGGATGCGATCCGCCATGATGTTGCGCACGACAGTAAAAAGAAACGACTTGGGTGCATCGGGCCGGGCTACGCCGGCGGCTTCATAGACGCGGATGTAGGCTTCCTGTCGAATATCCTCGACTTCGCCGAGTTGCGGCCAAACATTGCGGATATAGCGAAGCAGCGCGCGCTCATGCACGACGATCTCTCGCTTGAACCAATCCTGCAATGACTCGGACATGAGGCAGCATACAGGGAACAGTCGGCTGCCTGCCCGGAAAAAGAATCTCGAGCCCGAGGGGAGTTTCGCTCCGCCAAACGTCTTGGTTAGGTTGGCTAGCGCTCGCGCGTCGGCGTCTTCTTGAACTCGGCCACGTCGCCTCCCGTTTTGATGAGCAAGGTGCCGATCTGGCCGTCGTAGTTGCGTACGAACTCCAGCACCAGCCCCACCATGGACTCATAGACGAACTGGTTGCTGCCGATCGGAATCATGCGATAGCCGTCGTCGCCGCCATTGAAATTGAGGTGCAGGCTGCCATCCTGCAAAAAGATGCGGCTGATCCCAGCACGGTCGCGATTTCGGTAGGTCGAGGTCGCGCTCTGGCGCTCATAGATCCCGGTGAATTCATTGAGCTCAGCGGCGGTGAGCGCGAGCGGGTTGATTCGCCAATGATCGCTCAACTCGGGCGCCCATTGCTCAGCGACCGCCACGGCCCGCACCACTTCTGGATAGAGGTCCTTGCCGTTGGTCGCGTTGGTGAAGACGATCACGCCATCGCCGGTATTGGGATGACCTTCCATGTAGGCCTTGTAGGAATCGTTGGAGCCGTGATGAAAAAAGGCGCGCCCCAGTCCAGCACCTTTCAGCACCGGCCCCAGTCCATGCCAGCTCGGGCCGGTCTCGCTCAACATCTGTCGCGCCAGCGCCGAACTCAAGAAGTTACTGGTCTTACCTTGGTAGGACTCGATGATGGCAATGACCAACTTCGCGTAGTCACTCGGTGACGTCCAAAGACCTGACGCAGCCATCTCTGGCATCGTCTCGTAGCCTCGAGGCAACGCACGCGGTCTGCCCTCTGCGTCATGCGCCTTCGCGATATTTCCGTACTCAGCCGGTAACGGATTTTCATAGGAACTACGCTTCATCCCCAAGGGATCGAACAAGTACTGGCGCGCCGCGCGATTGAAATCCACCCCAGCCACATCTTCGACAATCAATTGTTCAACGGTAATGCCGCCGCCTGAATATTGAAACTTGGTCCCCGGCACGAACTCGACGCGGACTGGATTGTTCTTCGCCGGCGCGCGGCCTTCCAACGTATCGAGCTGCGTCGGTATCGGTTCGTGTGGAGCGTAGTCCTTGAAACCTGACACAGAGAAACCCGCGGTGTGCGACAAGATGCCTCGTAAGGTGACCGGACGAACCGAGGTAAACGCGTTCTCCGGCACCTTCCACCGCGCCAGGTAGCCGTTGACATCGGCATCGAGATCCAACTTGCCTGCATCCACCATACGCAGCGTCAAGGCTGCCGCGCCCACTTTGCTCACCGAGCCGACAGAGAACATCGTCTGCGTATCGACTTTTCCCGGCGCGCCGACCTGCAACACTCCATAGGCCTTGGCCCACGCGAGCTTGCCATCGCGAATCACCGCGATACTCATGCCTGGCACCTTCCAGTACGCCATCCGCTCTTGCACAGTCCATTGGGGATCAGCCTGCCCTTCGACGCTCACCGCCGAACGTAGCGATGACTCGAAGACGCGGATGCGCGCATCGGGCTTATCCGCCGCGTGCACTGAGACCGACAACAGCAACGCCAGCGCCGTACTAGCGGCACGCAATTCAGACTTCATCAAGTTTTCTCTGTGCAAGATCACGATCTCATTTCAGGTGCTGCTGTAAGAACTCGAACACGCGCTGCTGAGGAAACAGCCCGTGGCGACCTTCAGGATCGACATAGAACTCCACCGGTGTTCCCTGTGCGAGTAACTGGTACCCCAGATCGATCAACGATTCCATGTGACCTTGCGTATCCAGATCCCCCATGGTGAACAGCGTCGGCGCACGCCATTGTTCGATCCGGGAGGTCGGCGACGACAGATAGGCCTGTTCTTCGATCTGAGTTCGCTCGGCGAGACGAATGAAAGTTGGCGGTGCGTTCTCATCCTTTTGCATTTCCACCACCCAGTCCGCGACGCCGAACAAAGAAACACCGGCGGCGAACTGATCGGCGAGCTGAGTCATCGCCAGTCCCACGATGTGCCCGCCATAAGAGGCGCCGACGATTGCCAGCCGCCTCGAGTTCACGTCACCGCGTGCTTTGAGGTACTTCAGCAGCGCGCTGACATCGGCCAGTTCACTACCGCCCGTTGCGCCTCGCCCTGCCGGCAACCGAAAGTTCAGACCCAGACCCGTGCTGCCTCGATAGTTGATATCGACGAAAAGATAACCCTGGCTCGCGACATACTGCGCGAACTCGTAGCGGCCGCCACCCGGCAGCGTTTGCTGAGTCGGCCCGCCGTGTGCGTAGATGATGGCCGGATACCCCTCTGGTGGGGCAGCCCGCTTCGGTTTGAGCAGCACGTGATGACCAACCACGCCATCCTCGGCGCGCACTTGAATCACGTCAGGCGGCACGAACTGCGACCACACCGACTGTGATTGCCGCGCAACTTCAGTAGATGGCAACGCGACCGTTCGGGCAGCTCCTTGAGGCGTTCGCACGGCGAGATGAGGCGCGCCGCTCTCACTATGAGAGACCGCATGCAACAGAAATCCGCCGGCGGTGAACTGCGGCTGTTTTTCAACCCCTCGTCCCGACGTCAGTGCTTTAGGTTCGCCACCGGCCAACGCGAGACTCCACACGTGCCGACGTCCGAGATCTCCGATGTTGCTGTCATAAACGAGCGTTCGACCGTCAGCACTCAACGCCAGACTGTCGATCTCTCCTTCGCCAGGAGTGAGCAGGGTCGCCGCCCCGCCTCGTGCCGGTACCGCATACAACAAATTCCAGCCGGTCTTCTCCCAAGAGAACAGGATGCGACCATCCGCCAGCCACAGAGGTGCGACCGTCGTTGCGACACTGCCTGGGCCAGGATCCGCCGTCCAAATCGTGCGCAATACACCGGTGCGCGCGTTGGCTGCGACGATGTTCCAAGGAGCGCCCTCACGCTGCGGCGTGAATCGATAGTTCCTCGTCCAGTTGCCGGGCACGCGCACGAAGGCCAGTTCGTTGCCATCCGGCGACCACACCGGCAACTGATCACGGAATATGCTGGGTTGCAGATAACGAGTTTCGTCCTTGGCGATATCGTGAATCGCCACGTAGCTCTGCCCCTGCTTACGATGACTGACGAACGCCAGCTGAGTGCCATCTGGGGAATAGACCACGCTGCCCACATCGATCGCGGCGGCATGCCGATCGTCCGTCTGCAAGACCTGGTGACGTTGCCATTGGTCCGCTGGATTCCGGCGATACTCGTAAAGAACTTTGTCTTCTTTGACCACGAAGGCTCGATCGCTGAAAACGGCGAGCGGCACCGGCACACGTCCGCCCGACGCGACGAGCCGTGACGCGGCCCCTTCTGCCACATCGATTTGCCTAAGCTCGGCATTACGTATGAAAAAGATCGTCCGCCCGCCTGGCACGGCAAACGCTCGCGTGACCACACCAGCTTCGCCGCTTGCCACAACCCGTGGTGTGAACTCCGGTTCTTTTGCAACGATGAGCTGACCTTCGTCGAGCCAAAAAACGTAACGGCGCTGCGCAGCCGATGCTGTTTCCAGGAACTCCACGCGAGTGCCTCGTCGCGCTGCCTGCGCTTCGGCAAGCGTGAAG
>NZ_JAEUPY010000756.1 GCF_016790065.1 Steroidobacter sp. | reverse complement strand
GCACCTTGCCGGTGAGACCAAAGTCGAGTGCATCGTCGCCGCACTCTTTCTGGATGGCCAGGATGAGCTTCCCAGCGGCGATTCCAACGGGATTTCGCTTGCGCGGCATGATCGATAATCGTCTCAATGAAAGGCGTAGCGGCACATTGTACCCGCCATCGCTGCCGACACGCCGCGCGACCGTCAGCGCTGCACGGTTCCCTGAAAGCCATGATCGCGCGCCAACACCGCTGCCTGCGTGCGTGATTGAACTTCCAGCTTCTCGAAGATTCGCGACACGATATTACGAATCGTCTTCTCACTGAGAAACAGGGACGAGGCAATCTCAGCGTTGCTCCGGCCGGTGACCAATCCGTTCAGAACATCCCGTTCGCGAGCAGACAGCGCGTCGAAGCGATCAGCGTGCGTATTGTTAGAACGCGCGGCGGCACCGCGGCCGGTGAACTCGAGAACGGTCTCTTTGAAGTGAGCCCACGCTGGCTCGTCTTCCAAGAGCACGTGATTTCGAGATTCCAACTGCACGAACTCGGCGTTGGGAATATCCGCGGCCAGTTCGCGGCTCGCGTTCAGCGGCGTGACTTGATCGTCGACAGCGTGAATCACCAGCGTCGGCACTTTCAGTTGAGGCAGCAGCGCACGCACGTCGATCTCAGACCGAGCCAACATCAAATGAGCAGCGATCTCGGGCGTGGTCGTGCGACGGCACAGTTCGTTGAACCACGCGATCTGCTCCATGCTCGCGCCCGGCGCGAAGCGCGAAGTGAACACCTGACGAAAAGCGACGGTGTCCGTGCCCCAGCCGAGACGAATCAATTCCACGATGGCCTGAAAGCGACGCAAACCCTGCTCGTCACCGCGTTTGGCCCAGCCGGTCGCGTAGCCGCCATAAAGAATCAGGTGCGAAACGCGCTCGGGATACTTAACGGCATAAGCGATACAAGCCGCACCGCCTTGCGAAATGCCCAGCAGCGTCGCGGGCGCGTCGAGCGTCGCCGCGTCGATGACCAATTCGAGATCGTCGACCCAGCGAGGCAGCGACACCTCCGGCACTTCCCACTGCGACATGCCGCAGCCCCGCTCGTCATAGCGGATGAAGTGGAAATGCTCGGCGAAAAACTGGATCCAATGGCGCCAGATCGGGCTTTCCAGGTCGTACTGCAAATGAGTCAGCCAGTTCGCCGCCTTGACCAAGGGCGGGCCACTGCCGGTCGACGCCCACGCGAGGCGCACCCCGTCGCTGCCGCTGACGTAACGAATGGACTGACGAAGCGCTTGGCGTGCCATACCCCGGCCTGTCGCAGGTGAAGGACAAATGTCCCTGTCGGCGCAGCCGATAATGCCTGCCTTCGGGACATCCTTCATCTGTTTCGGCGTGTACTCAAGGCCGATGCTGTCAGCCTGTGCAACCCTCCGGAGCCTGCGATGAAACGTTCCCTGGTCCTTTTGTACGGCGCCGCCTGTTACGCCGTGTTTCTAGCCACTTTTCTGTACGCCGTGGCCTTCCTGGGCAACTTCTTGGTCGGCAACTCCATCGACGCGGCGCCTACCACGGGCATCGGCCAGGCGATCGCAATCGATATCGCGCTATTGGCGGTGTTTGCTCTTCAGCACAGCATCATGGCCCGTCCGGCGTTCAAGCGCTGGTGGACGCGCATCGTCCCGACCGCCGCCGAGCGCAGCACCTATGTGTTGTTTTCGAGCCTGGCGCTGATCTTGTTGTTCTGGTTGTGGCAACCGATCGGCGCGGTGGTGTGGCGGGTGGACAGCCCAGTGGGGCAGGGTTTGTTGTACGCCGGCTATGCCGCCGGTTGGGTGCTGCTGCTAGTCGCCACCTTCCTGATCGATCACTTCGACCTGTTCGGTTTGCGTCAGTCCTGGTTGTACTTCCGCGGTCGGCCTTATTCCGAGATCGCCTTTCGCACCCCTGGGCTGTACAAGCTGATCCGTCATCCCATCTACCTCGCCTGGCTGCTGACCTTCTGGTGCACGCCGGTCATGACCGCGGCTCATTTGTTGTTTGCCGTGATGACGACGGCATACATCCTGATCGCGATCCAGCTCGAAGAGCGTGACCTGACCCGTGCGTTTCCCGAGTATGCGAGCTACCGCCAACGCGTGCCCTCGCTGATCCCGTTCACGGGCGGCAGCACGAAGGCCAAAAGCGTCGCTGCTGGAGAACAGCTGCGGTACCGATAGTGAACGTCGATAGGTCGCGGGGAGCGCTAGCGATACGATGAGGTCATGCAAATTGGCTTCGAACACACATACGCTGCGCTACCCCCTCGATTCCACGCGCGCGTCGAACCGGCAAAAGCCGCCGACGCGCAGCTGGTAATTTTCAATCGCGCGCTGGCGGCGGAGATCGGGGTCGATCCCGATCTGAACGAGCAGCAGGCGGCGGCGTTGTTCTCCGGCACTGAGCTCGCCGCAGATTCGACGCCGATTGCGATGGCCTATGCGGGCCACCAGTTCGGTGGCTTCGTGCCGCAGCTCGGCGACGGGCGAGCCATCTTGCTCGGCGAGCTACGCGGCCGCGATGGAGTGTTACGCGACGTTCAATTGAAAGGCTCAGGTCGCACGCCGTTCTCCCGAGGTGGAGATGGGCGCGCAGCGATCGGTCCGATGCTTCGCGAGTACTTGATCAGCGAAGCCATGCATGCGCTGGGTATTCCGACCACGCGTTCGCTGGCGGTCGTGACGACAGGCGAGCAGGTCTATCGTCAGGAAATATTGCCCGGCGCCGTGCTGACGCGTGTCGCCACGAGCCACATCCGAGTCGGAACGTTTCAGTTCTTCGCAGCGCGAGGCGATGTAGAAGGGTTGCGAACATTGTTGGATTACGTCATCGAGCGTCACTATCCCGAGGCACGCCAAGCAGAAGTGCCGGCACTCGCGGTACTGGCAGCGGTCACCGAGCGCCAAGCGAACTTGATTGCGGACTGGATGCGCGTCGGCTTCATTCACGGCGTGATGAA
>NZ_JAEUPY010000840.1 GCF_016790065.1 Steroidobacter sp. | reverse complement strand
GTGGAAGCAGGAACCGGGGCTTGCGCCGGCGGTGCCGGTGCATTGTGAACCGCAGGCACGCCGCCGCCTGACGCCGAGCGATGCACGGCTGCGACGAATTGATCGGCCGGGGCCGGCGCCGCCGGGGCATCGGCCCGAATGATCTCGCTGGCGAGGATGCCGGGCTTTTTATAGAACGATTCGTTGGAGCCGCCGTCGATGGTGATGGCCGAGCCGTCCAACGCCACGCCGGCGAACAAGCCGCTGGCGCGCGAGTACGAGTACACCTGGGCAGTGAGGCCGATGTCGGTGGCCGCCGAGCTTTGCCGGCCGACCGGGCCGGCCGCCACCGAGGCGTCCGCACCCAAGGTCACCTTGCCGCCGACGATGCCTTCGATGCTTTGCTTGGAGGTGAACACCAGCACCACATCGGTGGACTGCACGCCCACCTGGAAGCCGAAGCTGCCGCCGGTGAGGTTGATGAACACCGGATTGCTCCACTGGCCGGTGTCCTTGCGAATCACCAGCACACCCTTGCCGCGACGGCCGCCGATGCCCAGGCCCACTTTGATCACGGTGGGAATCACCGCGACGGCGTAAGCGCGTTCCATCAACCAGGTAGGAATATTCTGCTCGGGCATGCGCATCAGCTCGCTCAGCACCTGAGTGGAGGTGAGCAGGCGTCCGTCCTGGCGCTCGCCGGCGACAGCCGCCGAACTGGTGAGGGCGCAGGAAAGCAGTAGTGCCGCGAGTCGGGTCGCGAAGGGATTTGATCGTGTGAGCATCGTTGCCGTCACTCCTACAAGTGATTCTTGCAGGTTCAGACTGTAGCAGAACCAGACAGTTCAGACTTGGCGGCTAGTTCGGTCGGGCTTGCGGCGAATTATTGGGGGCGCTGCTGGTGGCCAGCATCAGCTCGTTGAGTTTTTCGCGTTGGCCGTTGGCGACGTAGAAGTGCTCGATTCGTTGCCGTGCCTTGATGCGGACGTCTCGGTCAGC
Organism: Steroidobacter sp.; assembly: GCF_016790065.1. Taxonomy (GTDB): domain Bacteria; phylum Pseudomonadota; class Gammaproteobacteria; order Steroidobacterales; family Steroidobacteraceae; genus Steroidobacter. Next base: position 7,786 of record NZ_JAEUPY010000840.1, on the reverse strand, counting down.
ACTGTCGTCGGCCGCCAGTTCGGTGTACGCGCGGGTCAAATAGGATTCGGCTTCGCGCATGCGGCCCTGCTTGAACAGCACTTCGCCGAGCGCGCTGGCCGAGCGGGCCGAGCGCCAGGCCGGCGCATCGGTGCGCTTCCAGCGATTCATCGCGGCGGTGAGCATGGCTTCGGCGTCGGTCAGGCGATTGGTCTCGAGCAACACTTCGCCCAACAGGTGCTCGGCCGAGCACACATATTGGTGATCGGCCGGTCGCGTCTTGGCCAACGTGTCGAGCGAGTGACGCAACTCGCGTTCGGCATCGCTGTACTTGCCTCGACGCATCAGCACCGACGCATAGGCAGTGCGGAAGTAGGGTGTATAGGCGTGCTCGGCGCCCATCGCATTCACCGCCGAACTCAACGAGTCGGCAGCGAACTGTTCCGATTCCGCCAGCTGGCCTTGCGCGCGACGAATCTGCGCCAGCGAGTCCAGCACTTCGGCGACCTGCCGGCTGTTGTTGCCGAACAGTGTGCGCTGACTTTCCAGCGTGCTTTCGAACAGCTGGCCGGCTTCGTTGATCTGGTTCTGCATCAGCAATGCTTCGCCGAGTCGGGTTTCGGCCAGCACGCGGTCCGGATGCAGCGCGTTGGCGGTGAGCCGGAAAATGTCCACGGCCTGGCGCGTCACACGCTCCACCGACGGAATGTCGTCCATCCACATGAACACCAGCGACAGGTCGAGCAACACCACGGCGACTTCTTGATCGTTCGGGCCGCGCAGTTGGCGGTTCAGTGCCAGCGACTGCTCGAACGATTGCCGCGAGCGAGTCACGTCGCCGCTGGCGAATTCCACGCGACCGCGATTGGTCAGCAGGGTCGCGTAGGTGGGGGTGTTCTGGCCGCCGATGCGCTCGCACAGCTGCATGGCTTCTTCGAGAATTTTTGCCGAGCCCTTGGTGTCACCCAGCGTGCGTAACGTCACCGCCATTTCGGACATGTCTTCGGCTGCGGTCAAGCCGCCGCCATTGGGCATTTGGCGACGCAGATGAACGGCGTCTTCCAGATAACTCAGCGAGCGTTCCGGATCGCCGCTGCGACGGAATGCACGACCGATGGAAGCGAGCAGTCGCGCACGCACTTCCGGTCGCATGCCTTTGTCCCCGCGCACCCGCAATCCCGATTGCTCGAGCAGTTGCTTGGCGGTGATCTCTTTACCTTGAGCACTGAACGGCTCGGCGGCATCGAACACTCCGAGCATGAACTCGGACACGGCCTGCGCCGACTTGCCTTCGTTCGCCGCTTTGTCGCGCTCGGCAGCGATGCGTTGGTTCTGTACCGACATCGCGACCGCGAATGCGACGATGACCATCATGAAGAACACGCCGGCCGACACGCCGAACGTATGTCGACGCACGAAACGTTGCGAGTAGTACAGCCAGTTGCCCTGGCGTGCGACCACCGGTTCGGCCGACAGATAGCGGCGCACGTCGGCGGTCAATTGTTCGACCGAGCCGTAGCGATGCTGCGGCTCCTTGCGAAGCGCGCGCATGACGATGGAGTCGATGTCGCCTAGCAGACGCCGTTGCAAACGATCGGGCTGCAGACCGCGGGCCAGACTGATCCCGCCGATCGGCGATTCACCGGTGGCCGCGGCATCCATGGCCTTCTTGACGGCGGTGCTCGGGCGCTGCGGATCGCTGATACAAATCGAGCGTTCCAGTTCCAGCTGGCTGGCCGAGGACGGCACGGTGTACGGCCGCAGACCGGTGAGCAATTCATATAAGACGACGCCGAGCGCGTACACGTCGCTGGCGGTGGTCACTTGCCGACCGAGGATTTGTTCGGGGCTGGCGTACTCCGGCGTCAGCAGCCGGTCGTTCATGCGCGTCAGCGCCAGCATGGCGGCTTGGTCGCCGGTATCGAGCAGCTTGGCGATGCCGAAATCCAATAACTTGGGCGAGCCTTCGGCGGTGACCAGAATGTTGGCCGGCTTCAGGTCGCGATGCACGATCAGGTTCTGGTGCGCGTACTGGACGGCATTACATATTTCCAGAAACAAATTCAGGCGCGCGGTCAGGTCCAGCTGTTCACGATCGCAATACCGGTCCACCGGTTCGCCGTGAACATATTCCATGACCAGGAACGGCTGGCCGTCGCCGGTCTCGCCGGCATCCAGCAGCCGGGCGATGTTGGCGTGATTCAGGCTGGCGAGAATTTGCCGTTCGGCACGAAAGCGCAGACCGAGGTCGCCATGGATGGTGGCGTTGTCCACGATCTTGACCGCGACTTGCGCGGAATATTGGCGATCGGCGCGTTCGCCCAAATACACCGTGCCGGTGCCGCCGTGGCCCAGAATCGAGACCAGTTTGTAATTGCCGACGACTTTGCCGACCAGCGCTTTGCGACGGTCGCGCGTGGTGGCGTCGATGGCGGCGCCGAGCGCATGCGTCAGCGGTCCGGTGGACCTGCCGACGTCGCACGCCAACAGCTCCAACAGCTCATTTTTAAGCTCGGCATCGTCGCCGCTCTGGGTGCAGACGAAGGCTTCGCGTTCGGCTTCGGGCAATTCGACGGCACGGGAGAACAAGTCCTGTAGCCGCTCCCAGCGATCGTCCGTCTTCCCTGGTTGACCGGTGGTCATGAGGCTTCGGGTTCGCGGTTCCGTTGCGGTCGGATCTGACGCAGGATCCAGGCTTTGGCGAGCCGGATTTCCCGGTCCACGGTGGCTTCGGAGACCTTCAGCGTTTCCGATAGTTCTTGGTAAGTGAGACCGCCGAAATAATGCAGTTCCACCATTTCCGCCAGGCGCGGGTTGTTGCCCGACAGGCGTTGTAGGGCCTCGTCGATTTCCAGCACGTCGATATCGCCGGCGGTGGCCGGGCCCAGATCGAGTACGTCGAAATCGTCCAGCGAACCGGTGGTGGTGCCGCCGCGTTTCTCACGAAAGCGGGTCTTGGCATGGTCGACCAGAATACGTCGCATCTGCCGGGCGGCGACCGCGAAGAAATGTGCGCGGTCCTGCCAGGAGACATTCATCTCCACCAGCTTGACGAATGCTTCGTGCACCACCGCGGTGGCCTGCAAGGTGTGGCCAGGCCGCTCCCGTTTCATATAGCGACGGGCGCGGTTACGCAGCTCTTCATATATGAGCGGCGTCAGTCGTTCCAGGGCGCGCGTGTCCCCTGACTGCCACGCAGACAACAGCCGTGTCACTGCCTGCCTGTCTGGCGTGGGAATGGCGGCGGCGATTGTGTTGCTCAGGTGCGGGTCTCCGAAACGGGCCTGTTTATCTGCTTGAAGTTGTCGGTCGCAAGCGGCCGCGGCCTCGCGACGCTAAGTGTACCGGTCCAAGTGCGACAGTTTCTCACTTGGACCCACGGTGACGCCGCGAGTCGGCCGCCAAAAGCGCCCTACGGTCGTCCCTGAATACCGCTCAACTGGTTGATTTCGGGGGTCCCCCGCGCCAACCCATGAGCGTTGCACTGATTGTTCCTTTTTTCTTTCGCTTGTCCAGAGGTGGCTGTGACGGGAATCACATGGGGACGTCGCTTATGTCAGTGATCGAACCAATGCTGGTTGGAATTTTTAGCACTTTTCCCGGGAGGGATTGTTGTCATGCGTAACGTATTTGCAATTTCGATGGCGGTTGCTTCTGTTCTGTTCGCGGCCTCTGCCCAGGCTAATAGCCAGGCCGGTGCGCAGTTTGCGGACGGCGATTCGGGTGGCAAGCGCCCTGTATTTAACATCATCGATGGCGACTCCGGCGGCAAGCGCCCGGTACTGGCCCTCACCGATGGCGACTCAGGTGGCAAACGCCCGGTGCTGTCGTTTGCTGATGGCGACTCTGGTGGCAAGCGTCCCGTGCTCGCGATGACCGATGGTGATTCCGGCGGCAAACGTCCTGTTTTGAATTTCACCGATGGTGACTCGGGCGGTAAGCGTCCGGTGCTTGCTTATGTTGACGGCGACTCTGGTGGCAAGCGTCCAGTGCTCGCGATGACCGATGGTGATTCCGGCGGCAAGCGTCCTGTTTTGAATTTCACTGATGGTGACTCGGGAGGTAAGCGTCCGGTGCTTGCTTATGTTGACGGCGACTCTGGTGGCAAGCGTCCAGTGCTCGCGATGACCGACGGTGATTCCGGCGGCAAGCGTCCTGTTTTGAATTTCACCGATGGTGACTCTGGTGGTAAGCGTCCGGTGCTTGCATTCGCTGATGGCGACTCTGGTGGCAAACGCCCTGTGCTCGCGATGACGGACGGTGATTCAGGCGGCAAGCGCCCTGTCTTCAACATCACTGACGGCGACTCTGGCGGTAAGCGTCCGGTGCTTGCTTATGTTGATGGTGACTCGGGTGGCAAGCGTCCTGTGCTCGCGATGACCGACGGTGATTCGGGCGGTAAGCGCCCCGTGATCGCGATGACTGATGGTGACTCGGGCGGCAAGCGTCCGGTGCTCGCATTTGTTGACGGCGACTCTGGCGGTAAGCGTCCGGTGATCGCGTTTGCTGACGGTGACTCCGGCGGCAAGCGTCCGGTCCGCGCCTAACGCACTAGCAACGAATTTTTTCTGAACAGTATTTGAATCGAATTGGAGTCAGTCATGAAAAAGCGAATTGCCCTTGGCGCCGCCATGTTGCTCACCCTCGGTACCGCGGTTGCCGGTACGTTCCTGTACGGTCACGAACAGTCGGCGAGCCTGACGGTCGAGCCGCAGATCACGTTGCCGTCGGATAACCAGTCGGCCACGCAAACCGCGACGCCGGAGATGATCGCGATGTGGAAGGCCACCGCCGCCTCGACCGATTACGTCGGCACCAAAGCGCCCATCTAAGAACAGGCGCAGCTAAAGCGGGTGCGGCCGGATCCCTCCCTCCGGCCGCATTCCGCGACTGTCAGGCGTCTGCGGACGGATACAGCGGTGCCGAATCGCTGTCGTCGGCGCACGACAGAGCGTCGAAGTGTGCGGTAAATCACAAGGCGGTCGCGGTTTTGCGTCGCTGCCATCACACTTCGTTCGTTGACATATTTGCGCTGCGTATAGCACCCTAGCTGGCGTTGTCAGAGGAGTTGCCACGCCTGCCAGGTCGGTCGGCGAGCGGCGCACCTCAACAAAGGCAAACTCACCGAAAGGTGGGGACGCAAAGCCACCGGTCTAAGGGAAACATCCTAGGACAGCGGGGTTGCCAGCGCCGGCCTCCTCGACTCGACTTGAGCGGAGGCGCCGATCGGCTGCCTAACCGCGCGTCCGGCGACGAACAAGATTGATGTCACAGTCCTCACAAGCTCGCCTGCTGCTCCGGGCCACCGCCAGGTTGCCTCGCTTTGCTTTGCTCGCGTTGCTGCTGCTCGGGCCGGCGGTATGCGTGCCTGCCACGGCGCTGGTCGGGCAAGCCGCGCCGGACTTCGCGTTGCGCTCCTGGCAAGGCGACAACGTGCGGCTCTCCGAACATTTCGGCGAAGTGGTGCTGATCAATTTCTGGGCGACCTGGTGCGGACCGTGCCGCCAGGAAATGCCGCTGCTCGATGAGATCTACGGCAAGTATCGCCGCGCCGGTTTGGTGCTGTTTAGCGTCAACCTGGATGAGGAAAACAATCTCGACGCGGCGCGCGAAATGGCCACCACGTTACGTGTCAGTTATCCGGTGCTGTTCGATGCTCGCAAAGAAGTGAGCCGCGCCTATCAGGCGGGCACCATGCCATTGACGGTGCTGATCGATCGCGAAGGTGTGGTGCGCTACGTATCCGAAGGCTACAAAGTCGGTTACGAAGCTCGCTATACCGAAAAGCTGCGTGAGCTGCTGAACGAGTGACTCGCGCACCGATGAAGCTCGCAACGGATCCGCATCGCCAGACAAATCGAACTCGTACCGAACCTCGAGCATCTTCCACGGAAGTATTCCCGGACACATTCATGCTGCGCCAGAGCCTGTTCAAATTGATTGCCACGATGCTGCCCTTGTTCGCGTTGTTCGCGACCGGTCCAGCCAGCGCGCAAGAACCCACTGCCGCGACCACTACGCCGCTCAGCGAAGGTGGCGGTTCGGCGCCGGCCACCGAGGACAATTTCAAGAGCCTCGACGAAGAAGTGCAGGCACTGAAAAAAGAAGTGCTGGACTTGAATCGCGAGCTGTTCGTGCTGGAAGAGGAACTGCTGTTCCCGGCCAACACCCAGGTGGCGGTGTTCGTGTCCATGGACGTGGGTGAGTTCTTCGCGCTCGACTCGGTCACCATCAAGCTCGACAACAAGGAAGTCGCCAACTATCTGTACACCGAGCGCGAGGCGCAGGCGCTGCTCAAGGGCGGCGTGCATCGCGTGTTCATCGGCAATCTGAAAGCCGGCGAGCACGAACTGATCGCGTTGTTCACCGGCCAAGGCCCGAACGCGCGGGACTATCGTCGTGGTGCGACCATCAAGCTGGAGAAGGGCGTCGGCGCCAAGTATCTGGAGCTCAAGATCAGCGACCGCGCCGTCAAGGCGCAACCCGAATTCATCGTCAAGGAATGGGAATAGTCCGTGTCCGGTCGATGTAACAAACTGCTGTGCGCCGTGCTGCTAGCGCTCGGCGCCACCGGCGCGCTCGCCAAGGAGAGCAAGCCGCCTGAGCCGCGCCCGTTGGTGGGCACGCCGCAGGTGGTGCGCGATCTGCATTGGGGCGACGTGCTGTTTTATTTCTATCAAGGCGATCATTTGCAGGCCTTGACGCGCCTCGGCGCCTCGCAGGATTTCAATCGGCTGAGTCATCACGCCGTCGAGGCCGAGTTGCTCAAGGGCGGGTTGTATCTGTCGCTGGGCCAGCACGAAGAAGCCGGCCGCATCTTCAAAGCGCTGTTGAACGACAACGTGCCGCTGGATGTGCGCAACCGCGCCTGGTTCTATCTGGCCAAGGTTTGGTACCAGCGCAATTACCTGGAAGATTCCGCCACCGCGCTCAGCTCGATTCGCGGCGCGTTGCCTGGCGATCTGGAACCCGAACGGCATCTGCTCGAAGCGCAGGTGTTGATGTATTTGAACCGCTACGACGAAGCGATCCGCGCGTTGGAGCGTTGGCAGCCGGTGGGCGACCATAGCGACGTGTGGTCGTCGTACGCGCGCTTCAACATCGGCGTGGCGTTGGTGCGGCAGGAACGAGTCGAAGAAGCGGCCGAGCTGTTGAACGAAGTCGGGCAGATCGCCGTGCCCACCGAAGAGTTGGCGGCGCTGCGCGATAAAGCCAATCTGGCGTTGGGCTTCGCCTGGCTCAAAGCCAATCGGCCCGAAGATGCCAAGAAGGTGTTGCAGCGAGTGCGGCTGTCCGGCCCGCAATCCAACAAAGCCTTGCTCGCAGTCGGCTGGGCCGACTCGGCCGAGAAACGTTTCAACAAAGCGCTGGCGCCGTGGCTGGAGCTGCGCGATCGAGACATTCTCGACGCAGCGGTGCAGGAGTCGTATCTGGCGGTTCCGTACGCCTACGCTCAGCTGGCGGCCACCGGTCAGGCGGCACAACAGTATGTAACTGCGGTGGAAGCGTTTGCGGCCGAATCCAAACGCATCGATGAATCGATTCAGTCGATTCGCGACGGCAAGTTGCTGGATGCCATCGTCGACAACGACAAGATCGATCAACTGGGTTGGTACTGGCAGCTACAAAACCTGCCGGACGCGCCCGAGACGCGCTACCTGTATCACTTGATGGCGACCCATGAATTTCAGGAAGGCCTGAAGAACTATCGTGACTTGCGGCTCATGCAACGCAATCTGGCCACTTGGTCGTTGAGCGTGCAGGCGTTCGAGGACATGGTCGATACCCGTCGCCGTGCCTACGAGCA
>NZ_JAEUPY010000836.1 GCF_016790065.1 Steroidobacter sp. | reverse complement strand
GAGGTGCTCTCAGGCAAGAGCATCATTCATGTGCACAGCTATCGTCAGGACGAACTGTTGGCGTTCATGCGTTTGACCCGAGAGTTCGGCATCGTGCCGGTGTTCCATCACGTGAGCGAGGGCTACAAGGTCGCCGACGAGATGGCGGCGATGGGAGCGGGCGCGTCCACCTTCCCGGACTACTGGGGATTTCGTTTCGAGACCGCCGACGGCATCCCGTACAACATGGCATTGATGACGCGGCAAGGCGTGGTGGTGTCGCTGGGTTCGGATTCGAGCGCCGGCGCACCCAACCTCAATATCGATGCGGTGAAGGCGGTTCGTTATGGCGCGCTTTCCGAGAGCGAGGCGCTGCAGTTGGTCACGCTCAACCCTGCACGTCAGATGCGCGTCCAGCAACGCATCGGTTCGTTGGAGCCCGGCAAGGACGCGGACTTCGTGCTCTGGAGCGATCATCCGTTGTCGGTGCAAGCCAAGGTGCTGCAGACCTGGATCGATGGCCGTCGCTACTTCGATGCCGATGAAGATCGTCGAGAGCAGGCGCGAATCGAACGAGAGCGAGCGCGGCTCATCGACAAAGTGCGTGGAGCGGCCGCCCCTTGAAAACATTCGTGGCTGGTTTTTGTTTGTTCGCGGCGCTGCTACTGCCGGCTCAACATGCAGCGAGCGCGAGCCTGCTGTTTCAGGGAGCGGACCTGTACACCATCAGTGATGGCGTGCTCACTGCGGGGGAGATGCTGATCGAGAATGGCCGGATCACTGCGATCGGTGAGCATCTGCCGGCACCCGCCAACGTCGAGCGGATCGACTTGCGCGGCAAGCGTATTTATCCCGGATTGATTGTCGCCAACAGCGTCATCGGTCTGTCGGAGTTCGGCGCGGTGAAGGTGACGCAAGATTTTGCCGAAGGTGGCGCGATCAACGCCGCCTTGCGTGTCGACCTCGCCGTCAATCCCGATACGGTGGCGTGGCCCGTCGCTCGCGCCAATGGAGTGCTTGCCGCCTTGGTGGTGCCGCAGCCCGGTTCGGGCGGCATCATCTCCGGCCAATCGGCGTTGATGCAGCCAAGCGGTTGGACCACCGAGGCCATGACCATTGCAGCACCTGTGGGCGTGCATGTCTTCTGGCCCAACGATGAACAGCTGCCGGTGTTGGAGCGAGCCATGCGTGATGCCAGGGCGTATGTAGCTGCGCGCGATGCGGGTCGCTCGAGCGAATCCGATCCGCAATGGGAAGCGCTGCGGCCTGTGCTGCTCGGCCAGCGGCCGTTGATGATTCATGCCGATCGCCTGCACGAGTTGCGAGCGATCCTGGACTTCGTGGATCGTGAGCGGATTCGCGTCGTGCTGATGGGCGGCGATGAAGCGTGGCGTATCGCAGAGGAACTGCGACGACGCGATATCGCTGTCGTGCTCGGTCCAGCGTTCAGCACTCCCTCACGTCGTTGGGAAGCGAACGATGTTACCTACCGTAGGGCCGGCGTACTGGCGAATGCCGGCGTCCGTATCGCCATTACCAACGGCGGTGAGTATTGGGTGGTGACGCGTGAACGTAATCTTCCCTACGAGGCGGCGAAGTATGCAGCCTACGGCCTGGATGAAGCGGCGGCGTTGCGTGCCATTACGCTGAGTGCGGCCGAGATTCTTGGGGTGGATGATCGCTTAGGGTCGTTGCAGGTGGGCAAGGTGGCCAGCTTTTTCGTCGCCGACGGCAACATTCTGGATGTGCGCAGCGCAGTCGAACGCGCTTGGATCGACGGCCGCGAGATCGACCTGCATGACAATCGTCAGTGGCAGTTGTACCAGCGCTATCTGCGGAAGTACGCAAGCCCCGAGCGCTGATTCGCCGGCTGCCTGCCAGCTCGTAAGGCAGACGCCTAATCCCCTCATCAGGCAGTCGCTGGCCATAGGCGTTTCCACTCGTGGAATGGCAGCGCTCCGCCGCGGTGCAGCTAAGGACTTCCCGAAAAATCGCTGCATATCCCTTCAGGGCCCTACATTACACGCCTGACCAGTCGTTACAGCTACTGCATTACTCGCGCTCGGGAGATTTGCGGACGTCAGCATTTGCTGGCGGGCTCCCTGTTCAATGTAGGAGATGGCGTGTGAACGCTTCGAAGGCTGCTTGGTTGCGTAACTTGCTTGCGCTGGGTCCCACGGAACAGGAACAGCAAGCGGCGCTGGAACGCGCGCGTGAGTTGTCCGAGATGCAGGGCCGACTGGCGGCACTCGACAAAGTGCAAGCCACCATCGAGTTCAAGCTCGACGGCACCATCCTGCACGCCAACGAAAATTTCCTGCGCACCATGGGCTATCGGCTCGACGAAGTGCAGGGTCGCCACCACAGCATGTTCGCCGAACCGGGCTACGCAACCTCGACTGAATACCGTCAGTTCTGGGACAAGTTGAATCGTGGCGAATTCGACCACGGTCAATACAAGCGCGTCGGCAAGGGCGGCAAGGAAGTCTGGATTCAGGCGTCGTACAACCCGATCCTGGATACCAACGGCAAGCCCTGCAAGGTCATCAAGTTCGCCACCGACATCACGGCCGATAAACAGCGCGCCGCGGATGTCGAAGGTCAGCTGGCTGCGATCAGCAAGGCGCAGGCCGTGATCGAGTTTTCGCTCGACGGCCGTATCCTGAATGCCAACAGCAATTTTCTAGCGACGCTCGGCTACTCGTTGGAAGAGATCAAAGGCCAGCATCATTCGTTGTTCGTCGATCCGGTCCAGCGCAACAGCACCGAATATCGTTTGTTCTGGGAGAAGCTGGGTCGCGGCGAATACGACGCCGGCCAGTACAAGCGTATCGGCAAGGGCGGCAAGGAAATCTGGATTCAAGCGTCTTACAACCCGATCATGGATGTGAACGGCAAGCCGTTCAAAGTGGTCAAGTACGCCACTGACATCACGGCGGAGATCAACGCCAATCACATGTTGCGCGAAGCCGTCGAGCAGGCGCAGTCGGTCACCTCGGCAGCGCGTAATGGCGATCTGTCGCAACGTATTCCGGTGGCCGGGAAGAGCGGGCCGATCGCATCGCTGTGCGAAGGCGTCAATTCCTTGATGGAGACGACGTCGGTGATTTTCTCCGATGTCGGCCGAGTCTTCGGTGCGTTGGCGGAAGGCGATTTGTCCCAACGTATCACGCGCGATTACGCCGGCGTGTTCGGTGCCGTCAAGGCCGACGCCAATGCCACCAGCGAGAAGCTGGCTGCCATCATCGAAGATGTGGGCCGAGTGTTCTCTGGTCTCGCCAGCGGCGATCTGACTCAGCGCATTACCCGCGACGCGCAGGGCACGTTCAATCAGGTCAAAGATGACGCCAATGCGAGTTGCGATAAGTTGGCGTCCATCATCGAAGAAGTGCGCGCGGCCGCGGCTGCGTTGACGGGTGCAGCCAACCAAGTGAGCTCGACGGCGCAGAGCCTGTCGCAGTCGGCCACTGAACAGGCGTCTTCGGTCGAGGAAACCACTGCATCGATCGACGCCATGTCGGCATCGATCACCCAGAACAGCGACAACGCCAAGGTCACCGACAGCATGGCCACCAAGGCCAGCAAGGAAGCCGGCGAGGGTGGGCAAGCGGTGACGCAGACGGTGGCAGCGATGAAGCAGATCGCACAGAAGATCAGCATCATCGATGACATTGCTTATCAAACCAACCTGCTGGCCTTGAACGCTGCTATCGAAGCTGCGCGCGCCGGCGAACATGGCCGCGGCTTCTCAGTGGTTGCCTCCGAAGTGCGCAAGCTCGCTGAACGTAGCCAAGAGGCTGCCAAAGAGATCGGCGAACTCGCCGGTAACAGCGTCTCGACCGCGGAACGTGCCGGCAAGTTGCTGGATGAAATCGTCCCGTCGATCCAACGCACGTCGGATCTGGTGCAGGAAATCGCCGCAGCGTCGCAGGAGCAGAGCGAGTCGGTGAAGCAGATCGGTGGCGCCATGGATCAGCTCAGCAGAGCCACTCAACAGAATGCCTCGGCATCCGAAGAGCTGGCGGCTACGTCTGAAGAGCTGTCCGGTCAGGCCGAACAGCTGCAGGACTCGGTGGCGTTCTTCAACGTCGGCGACAGCGCTCCGGCCAAGTTTGAGAAACAGGAAGTCGTAAGCTCACGCGAGCGTCGTGCTCCTGGATCGCCGATGCGTGGTAGCAGCCGGAGTGCAGCTGCTCCCGCGTT
>NZ_JAEUPY010000832.1 GCF_016790065.1 Steroidobacter sp. | reverse complement strand
TGGCCCGAATCTCATCTTCGCGGTACTGATTCATCCAGATCGGATCGGTCGGCGACGCCACTCCGCCAGACGCCATGATCTTGATGAAATGAGCGCCGCGTCGCAGCTCCTCGCGTGCGGCCTTGACGCACGCATCCACACCGTCCGCCACGATACCGAGCGTATTGAGATCGCCGGCGCACGAACAATAGCCATGCGTATGTCGGCTCTCATTCATCAGCCGAAAATCGCCATGCCCACCAGTCATGGAAAGCACTTTGCCCGCATATAAAAAGCGCGGCGCGCGGACCAGCTTGTCTTCGATGGCGCGCCACAGGCTCCAATCCCCGCCGCCGCAGTCGCGCACCGTGGTGAAGCCGCAATCGAGCGCGTGACCGAGCATTCGAACGGCATGCGCCGCACGATATGGCTCACCAGCGCGATCAACGTTCTGAAAGTTCACATCCGAGGCGTATGCGTGAATGTGTGCGTCGATCAGGCCCGGCATCAGCGTCCGGCCGCCAACGTCGATCTTCAACGCTGCTTCGCTGCGGATCGGTGTCGATGACACTTCGCGGATCGTGCCCGCCTCGATCAGGACCTGCATGCCCTCCGGACAATCGCCACTCACTCCGTCGAAGACGCGCGCATTCTTCAGTAGTACCGTGTTCATAAGCTCGATCTCGTCGATTCAGGTGCCGGGCACGACCGGTGCGCCGAACTGCAGGCGAAAATCCCGCTGTGGCCGCGTGCCGAGCAGGTGCTCGACGAAGTAGTCCCACGTCCGCTTGGCCACGTAAGGATCGTACTCAACGGTAAAGTGCGTGCGATTGGGAAGGACCATGAGATCGTAGGGTTGGTTCGCACGCGTCAACGCATCGATCAGCCGCATGGTGTTGACCGGCGGAACGTTCTCATCGAGATCGCCATAGATGATCAACAGATCGCCGCGTAACCGATCCACGAGCGACAGCATGTCAACCTTGGCCCAATTGGCCGGCGCCTCGTCAGGCCGCGAGCGATGAGTCGTGCCATTCGCATAGACCGGCGCTCCGAGGTACGGCTCATACGCTCGGTAGTTCGCGGTGTAATCGTACAGCCCCACGGCCGATACGCCGACCTTGAACAGCTCGGGCTGCGTGAGCATCGCGCGGCTCGTGAACGTTCCACCCCACGATGCGCCACTGATGCCGACACGGTCCAGATCCATGCCGGAATAAGCCTTCGCCAGCGCACGGATGACGGCTACGTGATCGTCGATCCCGACCTGAGTGAACTCCGGATAGCCCGCGTCGTTGAAAGCACGCGAGCGCATCGGCGTGCCGCGTCCATCGCTGGTGACGACATGGAAACCGAGCTTGGTGAGCGAGCTCTGTCCCATGCTCATATAGGCCATCGTGAAGTTATAAGGAGCGAATGCAATTTGCGGCCCGCCATAGACCGAGTCGATCACCGGCAAACGACTGCTGCAACTCGCACGATCGGCTGCGTAGTAGACGGCATACACATCAGTAACGCCGTCGGCGGCCTTGACTCGCTTGCGAACCGGCGGCTTCCAGCCAGCCGCGTAAAGTTTCGAAGCATCGGCACGCTCGAGTTCGGTGATGAGGCGACCATCGAGCGTCGAGCGCAACACGGTTCGTGGCGGTTGATCCACCGTCGACCAAGTATCGAGAAACACTCCGGCAGCCGGCATTACGCGTGGCGATTTGGGTGGCACCCCAAAGAGCCGCGCGGACATCGGGCCGCCTGGCGGTTCAAACGAGTGGTCGGCATTCTCGGTGGTGAGCAGTTGCACCGATGCGCGACCGTCCATCCGCGTCTTATACAAATGGCGGTAGTAGGCGTCGCGTCCCGGCTCGCGGCCAACCGCTGTGAAATACACTTCGTTGCTACGCTCATCGACGCTCTCGACGTTATAGACAAGCCAGTCGCCGCGCGTGATGGTCCGCTTCAGGCGACCGTTCTGTGCGTCGTACAGATACAACTGTCCCCAACCGCTGCGATCGGAGAACCAGAGAATTTCTGCGCCGTCTTTCAGCAAGCGCATGTTGTCCTGCGCGTACCACATGGCATTGGTCGTCGGCACCCGCGTGGCCGAAGTTTCTTCGATCACCTTGGTCAAGCGGCCGCTGGCCAGGTCGAAACGGAACAGCCCCAGCATCCGCCAGTCGAAGCTGTGCACCAGCAGGAAGACTTGGTTGTAACGAGCACTCCAGCCAACCACCATGCGCTCGAAGTCGCTGATGAGCACCGACGGCGCGTACTGCTCCGGCAGGCCGACCGGCGTCACTCGCCCGGTCTGCATATCGATGACGTGATATTCGATTTGAGCCACGTCGGCGTCACCGACCACTTCGGTGCGCACCTCGTGCACGATGGGCCGGCGAGAGCCGTCGGTCGGCACCCACTCGACATACGGCATGACGCCGACCTTCCGTTCGTCGACTCGTGCGGTGATGACGTAGCGACTGTCCGGTGACCATTGCGTCGCGAACGGGGCAGCCTTAGCGCCGGATTTGTCGCGAGCGATCTTCGTGAGCGACACGTCCGGCAACTTGCCCCAAGAAAAGTACGCCGCACCGTCGGTGGTCAGCGCCCGCTCCTTACCCGTCGCAATCTCGCGCAGCCAGAGATTGTCGTTGCGGGCAAACACAGCGGAACGACCATCCGGCGACAGCAGCCACGACGCGTCGAGCGGTGCGTCGTCCACGAAACCACACTTGAGCGCAACGATGTCGCAATCAATGAGCTTGTTAGCGACTCGCCCGGAGAGACGCGTCAGCTCATCGTTCACCCGCGCATCAGTCAGTGTTGCTGGCAAAACACCTGCGCTGCTCGTGCCAAGCAGTTGCGCAAGTGCCTGCCCTACTCCGGCGTGATCGAACGCAGGTGCTTTGCTCCCATCGGGCCCGACGAGCACGACCTCCGGCCCGTTGGCACCGTCGCGCCGATACCAGAATCGTCCCGAAGTCCCGATCCAGTGCGGCTCGACAGTTTCGTTACGCACCAAGCCGAACAAGTTCGGGCCCCACAGTCGCGCAGCTGCGGAGTAATCCTCCGCAGTCGGAGCCGGGCAGCTCCCTGACTCGGCAGCACTGGCCGTCCGCAGCAACCCGGCCGCGACGATGAGTAACCCGATGGACAACCCGATCGACAACTTTGAGTGCAAGTTCATGCGTCAACACCTGCCGTGAGATCAGAAGCTCGTGCTCACCATCAAACCGATGGTACGCGGTGTATTGACGCGATAGTTGAATCCGGCCGCTCCGGTCACGCCGACGATTTTGTCGGTCGCGTTCCTCATGAATGCCGTGACCGTCCAGTCATTCCATTCCACGCCGGCACGCACGTCGACGATGGTGTAAGCCGGGTACTTTTCGTACGGCTGCACCGGATCGTCGGGGATCTGCCTCAGCCTCGAAGCCTGCGGACCGATGTGCTGTACGCCGATGTTAGTCGTCGCGGTCAATGCGGTACCCAGCGGATAGCGACCAGCGATCGTCACCGCGCCTTTGTATTCCGGCGTGAAGGGAATCATTGCGTCCTTCGGCACCCTGATCCCGCTGACGGCGTCGATCAGCACTTCGTTGCCCAACTTCGCGTCGGTATAGCCCGCGGACAAATTCACGTTGAAGTACTGCGACGGACGCCAGGCAACGTCGATTTCGCCGCCGACCGAACGTGCCGATCCCACGTTCGCGCTGTAGACGAACGAGAGCACCCCACCGCCGACCGAATAAGGCGGCGTGCTGGCCGTCATCTGCAGGTCCTGCCAGTCGATGTAATAAAGAGCGACGTTCGCCGTCAGGCGATTGTCCAGCCAGCTGGTCTTGGTGCCTATTTCATAGGACCAGGCCGAATCGGCGTCGGAGGTGCGCGGCAACGCCAGCCCGTAGGAATCGGAGATGACCAGGATGGAGGTGTAGATCAGATTGCCGTTACGCGCGCCCCGCGTAGCGCCGCCATAGAACAGCAAATCCGGCGTCGCGCGATACTCGACCAGCACTTTCGGCAGCACTTCCTCGATCGGCAACTCGGTGTGGAACTCGGCCCTCGGGATCGTGAAGACGATCTCTGGCTCGGTCCACAACTGGTACGTGTCGATGTTCTCCTTGAAGTAGCGCGCGCCCACGGTCGTCGTGAGCGCATCGGTCCAGGCATAGCTGAGCTCGCTGGAGACCGAGTACTGCTTGCCCGAGTATTCCTCTTTCTCGATCAGCAGCGAGCCGGGAAACGACAGGACCGCCGACTCTTCCAACGCGTCGAACTCCTGATCGGAGGATTTGTAGTAGGCCGCCATGGTCACACGGGCCTTGCCGATTGGCTCGCTCACGAAACGCAGCTCCTGCGAGAAGCCGCGGTCGTTCATCTGGAAATCCTTGGTGACCGGCAGAAAAGCGAAGGTCACGTTCGGTTCCAGGCCGCGATCACGCCGCTCGCGGTCCCAGTAGCCGGTGATCGCACTGAGCTCACCGAAGGACGCCGTATAGTCGACTCTGGCGCTGGCCACGAGTGCGGAGTCCTGCTGGGGCTCGAGCGCAAAGTTGTTGGTGTTGAGCAAGCGTTCCGGCACGTCGGTCACCTTCCACTCGCTGGCCAAATCGGAATCTTCGTAGGTCACGGACGTGCGCACGCGCAGGTTCTCGCTGGGCTTTGCCAGCAGCACGATGCGGCCGCCCGAACTCTCGAACGAGTTGGCGTCGCGCACGCCGGCG
>NZ_JAEUPY010000767.1 GCF_016790065.1 Steroidobacter sp. | reverse complement strand
ATTTCATTCCTGAGTTCGCCAAGACCACGGTGTTGGTCAATAACGCGCCAGTCCCGGCCACTCGCGCCATCACGTTGCGCGACTTGCTGACTCACACCGCCGGCATCTCCTACGGCACACAGCCCGAAGTCGCCGCGCTGTATGCCGACAAGCAGCTCGGCCCGGCCGCCGGCAGCGGCTGGTATACCGCGGATAAGACTGAACAGACCTGCACGACCATGGAACGCCTGGCCTCGCTGCCGTTCGTCGCACAGCCGGGCACCTCATTTGTCTACGGCTACAACACCGACATTCTCGGCTGCGTCGTCGAGCGCGCTTCCGGCGTGCCGCTGGATGAATACTTCCGCAAGAACATCACTCAGCCGCTCGGCATGAAAGATACAAATTTCTTTTTGCCTAGAGAGCAGCGCGCTCGACTGGCCGCTGTGTATGCGACTGGCGCCAACGGCAAGATCGTCCGCTCAGCGAACGACGCCAAAGGCCAGGGTCACTACGTCGATGGACCTCGGAAAAATTTCGCGGGCGGCGCCGGCCTGTTATCGACAGCGCAAGACTATGCACGCTTCCTGGAAGCGCTCCGCAACGGCGGCGTGCTCGACGGCAAACGCATTCTCGCGCCTCGCAGCGTCGCGCTGATGACCACCAATCAAATCGGCGATATCTACCGCGCCGGCATGGGCTTCGGCTTTGGCTTCGAGACGGTGGAAAGCTATGGCGCCAGCGGCTTGGAAGCGCCGGGCTCGTTCGGTTGGGGCGGCGCTTATGGCACCAGCTATCGCGTCGATCCGACGTCCGGCTTGGTGGTGGTGCTGATGATTCAGCTCATGCCCAATGGCACGGACTTCCGCGAGAAGTTTGCTAGCGTGGTGTATCAGTCACTGCTGCCGCAGTAAAAAATCAAGGATCGGTGGCATACAGCGCCAGCAACGACATTCCAACCATACACGCCTGTACCAGCGAGGCAGGCGTCTTCTCCTGGCGCAACGAGTGCAGCGTCGCGGCGAAGCCTTCAGCCAGGTCGACCTTCGGCTGCCAACCCAGCAGCCGCTGCGCCTGCCGAGAGTCGAAGGCTGCGTCGTTCAAATAAAAATCCATCCGCCGGCGATAGATCGGCGGATTGATCTTCAATACTTTGCAGGTGTCTTCGACCACCGCCGCCAACGCCAGCATGGGCTTCAATGGCAAGCGCGGCCCGAAGCCTGGACGATTCGCCACGTGCGCAATCGTTTGTAACATCTCATGCAATGGCACGGCTTTGGGCCCCGCAATGATCAGTTCCCGATTCACGGCCGACGGCGACGTGCAAGCACGCAGGAACGCATCGGCAAGATCGACGACGTAAATCATGTGTCGCCGCCCAGCCCCCGCACCGAACAGCGGGAAGCGGCCTTTCTCCACTGAACGGAACAATTTCACTAGCCGTTCATCGCGCGGTCCGTAGACAGCAGTCGGCCGCAAGATCACATATTCCATGCCGGCGGCGCCGGCGATCTCGCGCACCTGTTCATCGGCCGCGAGCTTGCTGCGTTCATAACTGTTCCAAGGTTTGATCGGCGTCTTTTCGTCGATGGTGCCGACGACACGCTGGCCGTAGATGCCAGCGGTCCCGCAGTGAACGAAGCGCCGTACGCCCGCCGCCGCAGCGGCCTCCGCTACGGTCGCCGTGCCTTTGACGTTCATACGCTCGAAAAATGTTTCGTCGGCCCCCGACTCGCGAAACGCGGCAGCGAAGTGACAAACACAGTCGACGCCTTTCAAGGCGTCGACAAACGATTCAGGTTTGAGAATGTCACCGCGACGCAACTGCGCGCCATGCGCTCGCAACTGTTCGATGGTCTCGCGCTGACGGGGGCTTTCGCTCCGGTACAACCCGACCACCTCGTGCCCTTCCGCCAGCGCGCGCTCGACAAAATGAGCACCGATAAAACCTGTAGCGCCGGTCACGAAAATCCGCATACAGCCGCCGATATTGTTAGAAACGTGTTTGAAAAACTTATACGCGACTTTGGCAAATGCATGAGGACATGTACTCGTTCCCGAATTGCGCCGATTTTTCTTGGCCCCTGACTCACACCTGGCTCGTTGCTATTTGCTCACAGGCGTATTACACCGAAGCCCTGGCCCATCGTTCCGGAGTTAGTTATGGATAACAACGGTTC
>NZ_JAEUPY010000766.1 GCF_016790065.1 Steroidobacter sp. | reverse complement strand
GGCGATTCGTGAGGACTTCGGCGCCGACCGCGACGGCTGGGCCCTGTTCGGTCAGGGCAGCTGGCAAGCGACGGACCATGTCGAGCTGACGCTCGGTTCGCGTTACTCGCGAGAGACGGTCTCAGTGGACGGTCAGCGGTTGCGTAACATCACGCAGATCGAGAATGCCAATCCGACGTTCTTTACCTTGAGCGGTGAAGATACGTTCAGCGACGTCACCTCGACCGCGTCGCTGTCCTATAAATGGAACAGCTCGGTCAGCTCCTATGTGACGGCGGCGCAAGGTTGGAAGGCCGGCGGCTTCAATCGCTATCCGAGCACGGCTGCAGCTGTGTTGCCGTACGACGCCGAGACGTCGATGAACTATGAGGTTGGCTTGAAAGGCGCTTGGCCGGCGCAACGGATGTCCGCCAATCTCGCCGTCTATTACATCGACATCAAGGATCAGCAGTTGACGACGGTGACGCCGGACTCGCGCGGCGTGCCGGTGACAACCATCACCAACGCCGGTAAGAGCCGTAGCCAAGGTGTCGAGCTGGAACTGGCGGTGTCGCCGACGCAGCGTTTCGATGCGCAGTTGTCGTTGGCCTATACCGATGCGGAGTTCACTGATTTCACGCAGCGTGCTGCCGGTGGCGCGTTTGTCGTGCGCGATGGTCGGCCGTTCGAATACGTTCCGAAACTCACGGGCTCTTTGACGCTCGAATATCGCTTCCCGGTGCTGGGCGATCGCGACCTGGCAGTGAATGTGAATTATCGCTACGTCGATGACTATCAAGTGCCCGATGGCGGTTTCCTGGCGTCGCTGGGCAGCACCATGCTGGTCGAGGACTACGATCGGCTGGATCTGCGGGCCACCCTGTCGCTGGGCGATTGGAAGTTGTCCGCGTTCGTTCGTAACGTGCTCGATAGCTTCGATTACACCAACATCAGCTACAGCGGCTTCATCGACCCGACGCCGGCGGACTATCTGGTGATGCCGCTCGAGCCGCGAACCTTCGGTGCCGTACTTAGCCGCAAGTTCTAAACGCGAGGTTACTGACCGCTCAACGCACGCGCGGCGACGAGGGTGTTATGCAGAAGCATGGTGATGGTCATCGGTCCCACACCTCCCGGCACCGGAGTGATGTGCGATGCTTTCAAGCGCACCGCTTCGAAGTCGACGTCGCCGACGATACGTCCGTCCGGCAAACGATTGATACCGACATCGATCACGACCGCGCCGGTCTTCACCATCGGCGCGAGAATCAGATTGGGACGGCCGGCCGCGACCACCAAAATGTCGGCGAGTATCGTGAACTGCGCCAGATCGCGAGTCTTGGCGTGACAGATACAAACCGTTGCGTCCTTCTGCATCAGCATCAAAGCGGTCGGCTTGCCGACGATGTTGCTGGCGCCAACCACCACGACGTTCTGGCCGGCGATGGGAATCTGCTCGGCCTCCAACAACTTTTGTACTCCATAGGGCGTGCACGGTGAGAACACCGTAGAGCCCACGACCAAACCGCCGACGTTATACATGTGGAACCCATCCACGTCCTTGTCCACCGAGATGCGTTCCAACACGGCGCGCACGGGCAGATGGGCGGGCAATGGCAATTGCACCAGGATGCCGTGCACCGTCTTATCTTCGTTGGCAGCATCGATGACCGCCAGCAACTCTGGCAGCGTGACCGATGCCGGCAATGCCACCGTCGCCGACTCTATGCCGACATCTCGGCAAGCCTTCGCCTTGTTCGATACATATAGCCGGGACGCGGCATCGCTACCGACCAGCACCACGGTGAGTTTTGGCCGAACGCCGGTGCTACGTTCGAACTCAGATATTTCGGCGGCCAGGCCGGCGCGCAGCTGCTTGGCGTGCTTGACCCCATCGATGATTCTGGCGCTCAATGCAGTCTCGCAATATCCATACAGATGTGTATAGAGTACTGCATGGCGATGAATCTGCAAGCGGCGCATACAGCACTTTGGTGGCAGTCACAGCTGTCCAGCGGATGTCCGGACGCAGTACCGGCGTTCAGTTACCATGCACCTGTATGAAGAGAAGCAAAGTGGCTGCAAATTCCGTCACCGTCATCGGTAAAAGGAAGTCGCGCGAGGACTGGATTGCCGGCGCCCGCAAGATGTTGGTGAAGTCCGGTGTGGACGCAGTCAAGATCGATCGCCTGGCCAGCGAGCTGCATGCCACGCGCGGTAGTTTCTACTGGCACTTCACCGATCGTGACGATCTGCTCAACGCGTTGTTACACGATTGGGAGGTGAACAACTACGTCGCCATCGCCACCATTCGCGCCAGCTGGGCTGGGACCCGGCCGGACCTGACCGAACTGATCGAGCTGTGGGTGGAAGAGGGTACTGCGTCGCCGGCCTTCGGCATGGCCATCCGCACTTGGGCGCGCGGCGATGCCAAGGTCGAAGAGGTCATGCATCGGGTCGACAACGAATGGATCAATCTGTTGCAGCTGTTGTTTTCTCCGGACCTCTACGATGCGTCCGAGCGGTTGGTGCGTGCTCGTATCGTCTATTTCCATCAAGTCGGCTATCACGCGCTGGCCATGCGTGAACCGCAGGACGAACGCTTGCGCCTGATTCCTTACTACTACAAGGTGCTCACCGGCCATGAGGCTGGCGACAACCTGCGCGACGCGCTAAAAGCTTTCGAGCACGACAAAAGACCGGTGAAGGCCAGCAAAGCAACTTCGACGCGGCGTAAGAAGAGCTGACGATACTTACGCTTCCATGTCTTTCGCGAGATGTCGACTGCTCATCAGTAACATCCAGGCACACGGCAGAAGCAGCAGCATCACGATGACTAGCGCGTAGCGGATTCCCACCGGACCATGCATCGCGCTGAATGCGTCACTCATCGCACCAGCAATGACCGGGCCCAAGCCGAGCCCGATCAAATTGGCGAAGAAGAACACCACCGCCACCGCCATCGCTCGTCGCGCCGAACCGCAGATTGCATGTAGGGCAGCGAACATTGCAGGCACAGTTGCATTCAGAGCGACGCCTGCGAGCCCGGCGAATACCAGTACTGTCGCATACGTCGGTGCCAGCAACATCGCTTCGTACAAGGGCCAAGCCAATACCAGTCCCAAGGCCGGCAGTCGGCCGAGCCACGCTGGATTGCGTTGTGCGAGTCGGTCCGTGAGGAAGCCGCCGAGCACTGTCCCGGCGATGGAGGACACCGCCGAGACGGCTCCATACGACGTGCCGATTTCCGCCAGCGACACGTTCAAAACGCGGATCATGTAAGAGGGGAAGAACACCACGGCGCCGTAAGCGACCAGAAAATAGATCACCATCGCGATCAGCAGGTAGACGAAGGTGCGCTTGGCCAGCAACGCCTCAAAGGTCGCGCGAATCGATTCCTGCGAGTTGGGCAGCGGTTGGAACTGCGGCAGCGTTCTGGGCTCGTGCAGGACGAAGTGCACCAGGATCGCCAGCGCCAGGCCGGGTAGACCCACGATCAGGAAGGCGGCGCGCCAGCCATAGTCGGTGGCGATCTTCGCGCCTACAACGAACCCGAGCAGATAGCCGATCATCCCGGACGACATGAAAACGGCCAGCGCTCGCGCGCATCGAGTCGGGCCGAAGTAGTCGGCAATCAAAGATTGGGCGGGCGGAATGGCACCGGCTTCACCAGCTCCGACGCCGATTCGCGCCAACACCAGTTGCCAGAACGATTGCGCCATTCCGCACAGCGCGGTCATCACGCTCCAGATCGTCAGCGAGATCGTGATGATGGTTTTACGATTGCCGCGATCCGCCCAGCGAGCCACTGGTATTCCCAGCGTGGCGTAGAAGACTGCGAAAGAAATGCCTGTTAGCAGGCCGAGCAACGTGTCCGAGACGCCAAACTCTGCTTTGATGGGCTCGAGCAGTACTGAGATGATGTTGCGATCGACGTAGTTCGAGGTGGAGACCAGGAACAACACCGCCAGGAACGACCACTGCCGCGTAGGGCTGTACAAATTCCAGGGATGCTGAATCGGGGTGTGCTTCACGTGACCTTCGCGGTGTCGGTTCGCTTCAAGGGACGAATCAGTGTAGACGCACCTCGTCGCTGATTCCTCAATGGGCGGCGTTGTTCATTGTGGGCCGCCGGTCGGGCTGCGTCTTGAGTGGGATGATCGTCAGATCCGGAGGGATCGTGAACACTGAGCTCTCTCGTTACGTGGTGAATCCAGGTCCGAAAGTCCCCGTGACCGGACTCGACGCGGCCGTGACCACGGACTCGGCCATCGTTACCGAGACCATGGTCAACGTGCTCAAGCGGGGCGGTAACGCGGCCGACGCGGGCATCGCGGGTTGCTTGGTGCAGGCGGCCGTCGAACCGTTCATGACCAATCACGCCGGCCTGGTCACGTTCCTTTATTACGAAGCCAAGACCGGCATCATTCATCAGCTCGACAGTCTCGGTGGCTTTCCATCCGGACTGCCGCCGTTCAAGCCGGTGCCGCCCGGCATGGGCCCGTACGCGGCGCTGCCGCCGTCGGCCATCATTCCTGGCTTCATGCCCGGGCTCAAAGCCATTCACGAGCGCTTCGGCTCGCGTCCGTGGGGTGAGTTGTGTCGCGACGCTGTGACTTGGGCGGAGCAGGGGCATGCGGTGTCCACGTTCGAGTACGGCGTGAACATTTTCGGTGAGAAGTTCACTTGTTATTTCCCCGAAGGCCGCGACTTCTATCAACCCAAGGGCTATTTCCCCAACGTGGGTGATGTGTTCGTGCCGCCAGGTATGGCGACGACCCTGAAGGGTGTGGCCGAGCACGGGCCCGATTACATGATCACCGGGCCGTGGGCGCGCGAGTTCGTCAAGAAGGCGAACCAGATGGGCTGGAAGATCACCGCAGATCACATGACCGAAACGCCGCCGCGCTGGGTGCAGCCGCTGCGCTTCGCTCATCACGAGTACGAGATCGTGAGTCTCGGGCCACCGCAGGCTCAAGGCGTTTACATCGCCATTGCGCTCGGCGTGTTGAAGCATCTTGGCATTCGTCAGATGAAGCCGGGCTCCGCGGATCATTTCTGTGCTATGGGGCATGCGCTTCGTCAGGCGTCACGGCATTGGGAGTACGTGCAAGACGATCAGGTGTACGGCGTGCCTCGCGAGGAATTGCTCGACGATGCTTATCACGCGCATCTCGCCAAGATGATTCGCATCAGCCGTCCCAAGATCGATCTCACCGAACACATTCGTCTGAGCGGCGATGGTCCGTCGAGTGGCGGAGACTTGCTGTCGCTGTTCGCGGGTGCTGGTGGCCGCCCGCGGCTCGGCAAATCCGACAACGCACAGCCCTCTGGCTCTTGCGAACTGGCGGTGGTCGATGCCGAAGGCAACTGGGTGCAGATGATGAATACGCTGCAGGGCTCGGGCATCCCTGGCATGGTCATCGGTGGCGTGCCGATGGTGGGTAGTCATGCAACCTTCGGTGCTCTCACCAGTCCGATGGATGCAACGCTCGTCAAAGGCGCGAAAGCTCGTTGCATCATCGGCAATACGCTGGTGTTGAAAAACGGCCGACCGGTGTTGTCGGCAGGCTCGCCGGGCAACGTTCATTGCACGATGCCCCAGGTGCTGACCTATGCGCTGGACTTCAAACTCGATCCTTATGCGAGCGTCGACGCGCCTCGTATGCTGCCCATGACCGAAGGACGCAGCGTGGTGATTGAGGATCGTTTGGCGCCCGGCGTTGTGGAGGATCTGCATCGACTCGGCGTTCGCGTGTCCGTGACGCCGAGCTACGATTACCACATGGGATCGTTCTCTGTGATTGCCCGGGACGAAAAGACGGGGAAGTACACGGCGATTGCAGATCCGCGCCGCTGCGCGGTGGCAGATGGACTAAAGGCTTGATGGCAGCGAGGTCAGCATGATTCTGTTCCAGAACGCGCGCGTGTTCGATGGTGTGAACGAGGAGTGCCAGGAAGGCATGTCCGTTCTCGTCGAGGGCGGTCTGATTCGCGAGGTGTCGGCGTCGCCGATCAAATCGGCCAACGCGCAGGTGATCGACGTTGCGGGCAGAACGCTGATGCCGGGGCTCATTGATGCCCACGTCCATGCTTACGCGAGCGATGTGAATGTTCAAAAGATCGATCACGCGGGTGCCCCTTATCGAACGGCACACGCAGCTCGCATGTTGCGATTCGCATTAGAGTCCGGATACACCACCGTGCGCGATGTGGGCGGTGGTGATTGGAGTCTTTGGCGAGCCATCGAAGATGGTCTGTTGGTCGCGCCGCGCTTTTTCTATTCGGGCAAAGCACTGTCTATGACCGGCGGGCACGGCGACATGCGAGGGCCCGGCGTAAGCACTCACACAGAAGGCTATTGTTCCTGCGGCCATTCGCAGTCATTGACCATCGTTGCGGACGGATTGGACGAATGCATCAAGGCTGCGCGCGAAGAGCTTCGTCGTGGCGCTCATTGCATCAAGATCATGGGCTCCGGCGGCGTGGCTTCACCAAGCGATCCTATTTGGATGAATCAGTATCGAG
>NZ_JAEUPY010000733.1 GCF_016790065.1 Steroidobacter sp. | reverse complement strand
AATCCGATGGCGAGCAGCTAATCGCCCAGTGTTGGTGACCAGGCGCTGTAACTAATGTGCCCGCTCAAACTCGCCATCGTCGGCCTGGGCAAGATCGCGCGCGATCAACATCTCCCTGCGATGGCCTCCAATCCCAAAAACAAACTGGTGGCGGTTGCCAGCCCGAACAACAAACTTGACGGCGTGCCCAGCTACCCCGACCTCGAAACTGCGTTGCGCGAGCAGCCGGAGATCGAAGCGGTGTCGTTGTGCTGCACGCCGCAGGTTCGTTACGAGATCGCGCGGTTCGCGTTGGAACAAAATCGTCACGTGATGCTGGAGAAGCCGCCGGGCGCGACGTTGAATGAAGTCGCCGCGTTGGTAGATCTGGCACAACAGAAGCAGCTTGCTCTGTTTGCTACCTGGCATTCGCGCGAAGCTGCCGCCGTCGAGCCGGCGCGTGACTGGCTGGTCGGTCGCAAGATTCTCAAGGTGGTGGTGACGTGGAAGGAAGATGTACGCGTGTGGCATCCCGGTCAGGCGTGGATTTGGAAGGCCGGCGGGCTCGGCGTGTTCGACCCGGGGATCAACGCACTCTCCATCATCACTCGCATTCTGCCGCAGCCGCTGGTGCTGAAAGACGCCGAGCTGCACTTCCCCTCTAATTGTGAAACGCCCATCGCCGCCGAGCTGAGCTTGCAAGGGCCCGGCGGTTTGCCGGTACGCGCAGAATTCGATTTCCGCCAGACCGGCCCGCAAAGCTGGGATATCGACATCGACACCGACGACGGCCATCTGCTGCTCTCCAAGGGTGGCTCAGTAATGCACGTCGACGGCAAAGCGATGGTCTCGGCGCCAGATCGCGAGTACGCGAATCTGTATGCGCGTTTCGCACCGTTGGTTCGCGAGCGACACATGGATGTCGATCTCGCCGCCTTCCGCTTGGTCGCCGATGCGTTCCTGTGCGGCCGGCGAACCATGGTCGATCCCTTCATCGAATAGAGGACAACAAGATGCCGATTCTTCAGGGGGCCCTCCGCCTGACCGCCGCGCTCGGTCTGGCGACTCTCGGTTTGGTGCCATTCACCGCCGGCGCAGCGGAATCGGTTGCTGTGTCGGTGACGGTCGATGCCAGCAAACCTGGCGCCGTCATCGATAAAAACATTTACGGCCAGTTCGCCGAGCATCTCGGCCACGGCATCTACGAAGGCATTTGGGTCGGTGAAGGCTCAGCGATTCCCAACACGCGCGGCTATCGCAACGACGTGGTCGCGGCGCTGAAGAAACTCAAAGTACCTGTGGTTCGTTGGCCTGGCGGCTGCTTCGCCGATGAATATCACTGGCGCGAAGGCATCGGCCCGCGCGACCAGCGCCCCGTGAAAGTGAACACGCACTGGGGCGCGGTCGAAGAGCCGAACTCCTTCGGCACGCATGAGTTTCTCGACTTCGCCGAGTTGATCGGCGCGGACGCGTATGTGTCCGGCAACGTCGGCTCTGGCAGCCCGCAGGAAATGGCCGAATGGGTCGAGTACATCACCTCCGACACCAAATCGACGCTCGCTGAGTTACGTCGCAAGAACGGACGACAGAAGCCCTGGAAGCTGCCCTACTTCGGCGTCGGCAATGAAACGTGGGGCTGCGGCGGCAACATGCGGCCGGAATATTTCGCGGACCTGTACAAACAGTTCGCCACGTTCGTCAAAGCCCCCCGTGACAATCGACCTTTGAAGATCGCCAGCGGCGCGAATGTGGATGACTATCACTGGACGGAAGTGCTGCTGTCGCAGGCGGCCAAGCATATGGATGCTTATTCACTTCACTACTACACCTTTCCGGGTCGGTGGGAGAACAAGGGGCCTGCCATTGGCTTCACTGAAGATGCCTGGGCGTCGACGTTGAATCATGCTTTGCGCATGGATGAGTTAGTGACCAAGCACTCGGCCATCATGGATAAGCATGACCCGGATAAGAAGGTGGCTCTGTATGTCGATGAGTGGGGCACCTGGTACGACCCGGAGGCGGGTCGAAATCCTGGCTTCCTCTACCAACAAAACACTTTGCGGGATGCTCTGGTCGCGTCGTTGACGCTGGATATTTTTCATCGTCACGCTGAGCGAGTGAAGATGACCAACATCGCGCAGATGGTCAATGTGTTACAGGCGATGATTCTTAC
>NZ_JAEUPY010000724.1 GCF_016790065.1 Steroidobacter sp. | reverse complement strand
CGGCTGCCCAATGGAACGCCGCGGCGGCTGACTCAATCGCATTCGGGCTTCCAGCCGAGCTGGTCGGCCGACGGGCGCTTTCTGGTGTATGTGAGTTGGGAAGCAGGCGAGGGTGGTCATGTATGGCGCATCCCCGCTCACGGCGGAGTCGCTCAACGATTGACGCAGGCGCCGGGCTACTACACGGATCCCGTGTTCGACACGGATGGCAAGTCGGTCTACGCGTTGCGCTCCAGCGCCTATGAGCGAACTCAAGTGCAGAAGGGCGAGATGAATGGCTCGCGGCTCGCGGACATCGTGCGGCTCGCTGCGGATGGAACATCGTTCACGGTGCTCTCACAGGAGCCGCAGATTCGCGCTCTGCGCTTCTCACCAGGTTTGCAGCGTCTTTCATTCGAAGGCGAGGACCAGACTCTACAGTCGATACGCACGGACGGTAGCGATCGTCGTTCACACGTTACTCTGCGCGGCATGCCGGGATGGGTCGCGGCGCCGCAGCTCAGCCCAGACGGACGCTGGGCTCTAGCGCCGAAGGGCGGACAGTTATATCTGCTACCACTCACCGAGCCAACCGACCGCATTGATTTGGGAAGCTCTGAGTTTGCTGGGCTGCGCATCTCGGAGCTTGGTGCCGACTATTTCGCATGGGCCGATGGCGGCAAGACCATCACATGGGCGCTGGGTCGAGACTTTCATCGCACCAACCTCGATGCAATCGATCGCACGGCTGGCACCAGCGATACGGTGGTCTCGCGTGGCGTCGAACGCTTCTCCGCTAAGCTCGAAGTGCCGCGTGATATTCCCAAAGGAACGCTGGTGTTGCGAGGCGCCACCGCGATCACCATGCGAGCCGACGAAGTCATCGAGAATGCGGACGTCGTGATCATCGACAATCGGATCGCAGCCGTCGGTCGTGCAGGTCAGGTGCCGGTGCCAAAGAGCGCAGTGGTGCGCGATGTCAGTGGTCGTTTCATCGTGCCGGGGTTCATCGACACTCACGCGCACTGGGTAACCAGTCGCTTCGATGTGCTCGACTTGCAGGCCTGGAGCTTCATGATCAATCTGGCGCACGGCGTCACCGCTGGCCTGGATGTGCAGCCGTTCACTCAGGATGTGTTCGCCTATGCGGACATGATCGATGCCGGCTTTATGGTCGGGCTGCGTACGTTCTCCACCGGCAGAGGCATCGGCTTCAACGGTGAGCGCGTCGGCACTGCGCAGGATGCTCAGTTGATTCAGCGCCGTTATCGTGACGCCTACGAAACCAGGAATCTCAAGGCCTACGGCATCGGCAATCGGCACAACCGACAACTCTTCATCAACGCCGCCGAGTCGCTTGGCATGATGCCCACCATCGAAGGCATCGAGTTGCATGCCGCCATCACCCATGCCATCGACGGCTTTCATGCCAACGAGCACGAAATGGGCTCAGTGCGCTTGTATCGCGACGTGATCGAGCTGTTCGCCCGTACCGGCACCGGCTACAACCCTACCTTGCTGGTGGCCGATGGCGGGCCCCGGGCGCGCAATCATTTTTATGTCACTCAAGCGCCGCATGAGAATCCCAAGATCAACCGCTTCATGCCGCACTTCCTCAACGATCTGAGCACCCGTCAGAGAAACTGGTCGCGCGACGATGAGCAGATCTTCCCCGGCGTGGCGCGTGGCGCACGCGACATCGTACAAGCGGGTGGCCGCGTCGGCGTCGGCAGTCACGGCGAGTTTCAGGGACTGGATTACCATTGGGAGATGCAGGCGCTCGCCAGCGGCGGAATGACGCCGATGCAGGTGTTGCGTGCAGCGACCAAGATGGGCAGTGAGATCATTGGCCGTGCCGAGGATCTCGGGAGCTTGGAGCCCGGCAAGCTCGCCGATCTACTGATCCTCACGCGCGACCCGAGACAGGACATTCGCAATGCTCAGCAGATCGAGTTCGTGATGAAGAATGGACGATTGTACGTGGCAGAGACGCTCGATGAAGTTTGGCCGCGGCAACGGCCCATGCCGCCGGCTTGGTTCACGCGGCAGATGCCGGCGATGAGGATCGGCACTCCATGAACGTCTACTTCATTGCACGTACAACAATCCTGGGGACCGGATCATGACGACGTCATTCAGCGCGCCTGTTCTATGTTTATTCATGTGGAGCGGTAGCGCACTGCTCGCACCCACTGCCTACGCACAAGATGCCTTCCGGTTCGATATTCCGTCGCAATCGTTGTCGCAAGCGTTGCGCGCGGTCGGCCGCCAGACCAACACCAACATCATTTTCGAGCCGGCGCTGGTGGACGGCATGAAGGCGGCGGAACTGAAGGCGGAAGTCACTGCAGAGGCGGCGGTTCGGATGTTGCTCGATGGCACGCAGCTGGTGTTCCAGCGAGCCTCGCCGGACACGATCGTCATTCGCCGTGAGTCCGATGTTTCCAAAGGCGAAGTAACCAGCGGCGATCCAACGGCCAGCCTCGAGACCGTCAATGTGTTTGCTTCGATGGAAGATCCGATGAGCATCGGCTCCAAAGCCGGCCAATCGTTGCGGGAGATTCCCAAGTCGGTGACTCAGGTGACGCGTGAGCGCATCGAGACCCAGAACCTGCAGTCTTTGACGGATGCGCTGACTCAGACCACGGGCATCTCCGTCAGCAAGATGAGTCCGCTGGAAGTTTATTACTACTCCCGCGGCTTCGAAGTGCAGACGGTGGTGCGTGATGGCGGAGCGGCTGGTCACACCGGCACGTTCGGCGCATATCTGTCCGAAAACATGGCGGGATACGAACGCGTAGAAGTGCTGCGCGGCGTGGACGGAATTTACACCGGCGCCGGCGAGCCCGGAGGCGTGGTGAATGCTGTGCGTAAGCGCGCTCGCGCCGAGCCAGCAGTGCAGTTGAGCCTTTCCGGTGGCAGCTGGGATGACTATCGCGGCGAGATCGATGTCACGGGCGGCCTTGCGCAAGATGGTCGATTGCGAGGCCGGTTAGTCGGTTCCTACAACGACAAGAATTACTTCTACGACAACGCGTCGTCGAACAATCTGTATTTCTTCGGCACGGCCGAGTATGACCTGACGCCCACGACGGTGTTGATCGCGGGCGCGAGCTATGAAGACAAGGATGAAGATGGTTTCAACTCCAACGGCCTGCCGCGCTATAGCGATGGCGGCGACCTGAGGTTGCCGCGTAGTACCAATCTCAGCGCGCGCTGGAGTCATTGGTACGCCACCTCCAAAGAGTTCTTCGTCAGAGCCGAGCAGCGCTACGGTGAGACCGGAGTAGTGAAGCTGAACTACACGCACACCGACTTGTCCACCGACTACCGCGCGATGCAGCCTCGCGGCGCCGTGGATCCGGTGACGCTGACCGGAACAGTGGCGAGCGCCTGGACCAGTATCGGTGGCTCGGTGCAGGACATGATTGACCTGTCGAGCAGCGGCAAGTTTGGTCTGTTCGGTCGGCAACACAGCTACACCGTGGGCTTGGATACCTCGAAAGTAGACGGTGGCGGCAGCGGCGCGGCGTATATCACGACCGGCTATCACTGGCTGGATCCCTCTCGTCCCCTGGATGTCTTCAATTTCGATCCCGCGCTGTTTCCGGAGCCGACGCGTGGCGCGCCGCTGTGGAGAAATCCCGAATATGGTCAGGAGCAGAAGGGTGCGTACGCCTCTGTCGGGTTGCAGGTGGCCGAGCCGTTGCGTCTGATGCTGTCCGCCCGCTACGGCAAGTATCGCTACTTCTATTCCCAGCAGAGCTATCAGGGACTCGATACATCGGGAGTGCAGATCTGGTCCTCGCCGCCGTCGCGCACCCGCTATGACGACAGCAAGCTGGTGCCGAGTGCTGCGCTCATCTATGACTTCGCACGCGACTGGACCGTCTATGCCAGCTATGCCGAAACCTTCAAGGTGCAGGCCAACCTGTTGCAGGGACCGTTGCCGGGCACGCCGCTCGATCCGGTGACCGGTGCAGGTTATGAAATCGGCGTGAAGAGCCGTTTGTTCGGCAAGTTGGATTTCTCCGCGGCCATCTATCGCATGGAGCGTAACGGTCAGGGCGTGCGCGATCTGAGCTACCCTTCGCAGAACGGCGCTCTGGGCTCGACTTGCTGTTATCTGGGCGCGGTCGATGTGCGTAGTCAGGGCTTGGACGTGGAGGCCAGCGGCACGGTGCTGCCGGGTTGGCAACTATTCGGCGGCTACACCTATCACACCAACGACGTTTATGGCGATGAGTCGGTGGTAGCCAACTCCAGTCTGCATTGGATGCCCAAGCATCAGCTCAAGCTGTGGACGACCTGGCAGCTGCCAGCCGACTACTCGCGTTGGACGTTGACGGCGGGCGTGGTCGGGCAGTCGGATGTCTACGCGAGCGGGACTGCGTTGGCCGAAGTTGGCGGCAATACTTATGTTCCCTTCCGCTTCGTGCAGGACGCCTACTCGGTCTGGAACGCGTCGGTTCAATATCAGTTCAACGACACCTGGCGCGTTGGCCTGTACGCCGACAATCTTTTCGACGAAACCTACTACTCGGCATTGTCCGGCACCAGCAGCCACAATTTTTATGGCAGCCCGCGAAGCTACATGTTGACGGTGCGTGCCCACTACTGACGGGCCGTTTCCCTCGGCGTTCATTCCGTAGCGGCGGTACGCCGCCGCTACGAGGCTTCGATTACACCATCGCTGCCCGACACTACAGTGCAGTGACATGAGTGCTGTAACAGTGATCCACAGATTGTTTCTTACGCTAGTGGCGGCAATGGCGCTGTCCATTGGCCTGTCCGTCGAGGCAGCGCGCGCGACAGAACAAGCAACAACTTCGCCGCCGCGGTATGCGCTCGTCAATGCTCGTCTGGTGATACGGCCGGGCGAAGTCCTCGAACGCGGCACGCTGCTGATTCGCGCCGATCGGATCGAAGCCGTGGCCGCGCGACTGAGGATTCCAGCAGATGCAATCGTGCTGGATCTGGGTGGGCGCACCGTATATCCCGGTTTTATCGATGCGAACAGTCGCTACGCTCAGCCCAATGAGCAGCCTCGCAACGATGCAACGGTGCGTACCAGTGCTGATCATGAGAACACGTTAGTGTCCTCGGCTCGAGATATTGGCGCCAGCATCCAGCCCGATGCCGAACGCGCTTCCAAGTTGCGTGAGCTGGGTATCACCAGCGTGCTGTCTCAGCCAGGGAACGGAATATTCCGCGGCCAGGCGGCTTTGCTGAGCACGATGGATTCGTCGCATCCGAGCGAGGTGCTGATGGTTCCTCGGCTCGCGCAAGCTCTAGCCTTCGAGGCCTATGCGAACGGCAGCGAGCAATATCCTGTCTCACCGGCGGGTTCCACTGCGTTGATGCGACAGGTTCTGCTGGATGCACGATGGCAGCAGCAGCGACAACGCTGGCTGTCGCGCCAATCCGCGGTCAAGCGCGGAGAGTTGACTGACGAGGTGCCGCCAGCGTTGTCGGCGCTGTGGCCCACGCTCTCCCAGACGCAGCCCGTCATCTTTCAAGCGGACGTTGAAGTGGATCTGGAGCGCGCGGCACGCCTGGCACAGGAGCTCGGTCTGCGCTGGCTCATCAACGGCAACGGCTATGAATATCGACAGGCTGCGATGTTGAAGGCCAGCGGTGCAGGAGTGATCGTCTCGCTGAAGCGACCGTCCAAGCCCGCCGTCGCGAATCCCGATGAAGCGCTGGACGTCTCGCTGTCGGAACTGCAGCACTGGGAGTGGGCGCCATTCAATGCTCGTGTGTTGGCGGAAGCTGGCGTACCGTTCGCGCTGACCAGCGCTGGATTGGACAATCCTGCGACCGAGTTCTGGCCACGACTGCGCGAGGCTGTTGCGAATGGTCTGGCGGAAGAGGTGGCGATGGCGGCGCTCACCGTCGTGCCGGCGTCGCTGCTCGGGATCGCCGATCGTGTGGGCGCACTGGCGCCGCGACGCTCGGCGGACCTGGTGATCGGCGATGCTGATTTGTTTCATTCAAACGCGGCGCGCATCCACGAGGTTTGGACGCGCGGGCAACGTCACATCCTGCGGCTTGGTAAAACCGGTGAAGACATTCGAAATGTCGTGCTGACGGCGGAGCATACAAAACCAGCACTACCGACTGCGTTGCGCTATCCGGTCGGTGAGTACGGTCGCGAGTCTGTGCCTGCTCAACTCGAAAACGTTTTGGTGCGTGGCGCGACTGTGTGGACGCAAGGCGCGCAGGGCGTGTTGCACGATGCGGATCTGTGGGTGCAGCGGGGGCGCATTCGAGCAGTGGGCAAAAATCTCAGCACGCCGGCCGGTGCGACGTCTGTGGATGGTCGT
>NZ_JAEUPY010000722.1 GCF_016790065.1 Steroidobacter sp. | reverse complement strand
TCTTACAAGACCACCGACAGCATGGCCGAGGTGCTGGAATCGGCCCTGGGCATCGCCCGCCAGTCGCTCAAGGGCGCCTGACGTTTCTTTGAGTTCAGCCCGGGCCTACAGCCCGGGTGCGGCCGTACTAAGATGCTCTTCATAAGAATGAGGGGGATCGATGCGGCAATTCCACTCCGCAATATCCGGCGCACTGGTCGCCGTCGCGCTGACGCAGTTGATCGCGGCGAACGCGGCCGAGGTCGATGCCGCTCGCCTGCATGCCGCTCCCAGCAATAACGCCGATTGGCTGAGTCACGGCCGCACTTACGATGAGCAGCGCTTCAGTCCGCTGGCTCGAATCAATCAAACCAACGTCGGCGAGCTGAAGCTCGCGTGGTTCTACGACTTCGACACCACGCGCGGTCAGGAAGCCACGCCGTTGGTAATCGACGGCGCGATGTATGTCACCTCGGCCTGGAGCAAAGTGTTCGCGCTCGATGCGCGCACTGGACGCGAGTTGTGGCGCTTCGATCCCAAAGTCGCTGGCCCTAAGGCCATCGATGCTTGTTGCGACGTGGTCAATCGAGGCGTGGCTGCGTGGGGCAATCGCGTCTTCGTCGGCGCGCTCGACGGCCGCTTGATCGCGCTGGATCGTGCCACTGGTGCTCAAGCTTGGTCGGTGCAGACTACGGATCCCACCAAGCGCTATACCATCACCGGTGCACCTCGCGTGATCGGCGGCAAAGTCATCATCGGTAACGGCGGCGGTGAGATGGGCGTGCGCGGTTACGTGTCCGCCTACGATGCCAACGACGGCAAACTGCTGTGGCGTTTCTATACCGTGCCCGGCAATCCCAAGGACGGCTTCGACAGCGCTGTGCTGGAGAAGGCCGCGAAGACGTGGCACGGCGAATGGTGGAAGTACGGTGGCGGCGGCACGGTGTGGGACTCGATGGCCTACGATCCGCAGCTCGATCTTCTTTATATCGGCGTGGGCAACGGCAGCCCGTGGAATCATCGCATTCGCTCCAACGGCGCAGGCGACAATTTGTTTTTGTCGTCCATCGTGGCGCTGAAGCCGGCGACGGGCGAATACGTGTGGCATTTCCAAACGACGCCGGCGGAGTCTTGGGATTTCACCGCGACTCAACACATCATCCTGGCCGATCTCACCATCGACGGTCGCGCGCGCCAGGTGCTCATGCAGGCACCGAAGAACGGCTTCTTCTTTGTGATCGACCGCGCCACCGGTGAATTCATCCACGCCAAGAATTACGTGAACGTGACTTGGACCACTGGGCTCGATCCGAAAACCGGCCGCCCGGGTGTCGTGCCCGAAGCTCGCTATGTACGCGAGCCGGCCATGGTGGCGCCGGGGCCGCTGGGCGCGCACAACTGGTATCCGATGACGTTCAGTCCGCAAACCCAGCTTGCTTATATTCCTGCGCTGGAGACGTCGAACTATTACCAACATGACGACGCGTTTCAGTTTCTCGAGCGCACCTGGAATACCGGTGTCGTCGTTTCTCGCGATCCCGCCAACGCCAAGAGCGTGGCTGACGCTGCCAAGAGCAAGGGCGGGGCGATGTTGCTCGCGTGGGATCCAGTTGCTCAGCGCGAAGTGTGGCGTGTGAATTATCAACGTGCCGGCAACGGCGGGCTGCTATCGACGGCCGGCAGCTTGGTGTTTCAAGGATCGGTCGACGGCATGTTCAATGCTTACGCGGCGGACACCGGTGTGCGCTTGTGGTCGCAGGATGT
This sequence comes from Steroidobacter sp., assembly GCF_016790065.1. Classification (GTDB taxonomy): domain Bacteria; phylum Pseudomonadota; class Gammaproteobacteria; order Steroidobacterales; family Steroidobacteraceae; genus Steroidobacter. Next base: position 2,756 of record NZ_JAEUPY010000722.1, on the reverse strand, counting down.
GCAGAACGCGATTCTCGGTGGCCCCGTGACGTTCGAGCTAGACGATGAGCAATATGTGGTCGCGCTCGCTGGTATCGGCGGTGTCGCGCTTGCCGGCAGCTCAGTCGGCTCGCAGTCACGCAGCGAGTTCGGTCGAGTCGTTGCGTTCAAGCTCGGCGGCAAGGCCGCGTTGCCCGCGCTCATTGCTACCACTTCGCGCCGGCCGCCGGATGTACGTCGAGCGAACGCGGAAGGGGATATCGAAGTCGGTCATCGCAACTACACCCGCGTGTGCATGGCGTGTCACGGCGAGAACGCGAGCAGTAACACGGCCATTCCGGACTTGCGCTATTCGAACGCCATCGTGGAGCGTGAGGCCTTCAAGGCCATCGTGATCGACGGCGTGCGCGCCGACAAAGGCATGGTCGGCTTTGGCTCGGCGCTAAGCCCGGCGGAGGTCGAGGAGATTCGCGCCTACCTGGTGTCCCTGGCCATCGCGCTCTGACGTTGCATCCCGCCGCCCGGTTGGGAATCATGGCTACCTGCTGTCACCTCGCAGGTATGCCATGGCCGGAAGTCAGGATTTCGCCCCCGATCCTCGCAATGCCAACGCATTGATCTATTTGAACGGCGCCCTCGTGCCGCGCGATCAGGCCAAGGTCTCCATTTTCGACGGCGGCTTCGTGGTCGGCGATGGCATCTGGGAAGGGCTGCGCCTACACCACGGCGCGCTACTGTTTCTGGACCAGCACCTGGATCGTTTGTACTGGGGCGCTGCGCGGATTGGTTTGGATATCGGGCTTGATCGTGACGCGCTGACGGCTGAGATCCGCCGCACGCTCGATACCAATGGCATGCAGCACGGCGCACACCTGCGAGTGATGATTACTCGCGGCGAGAAGGCGGCGCCGAATCAAGATCCCCGCAATGCCTTGGGCCGGCCGACGATTGCCATCGTCGCGGAGTACAAACTTCCCAATCCCAACATCGTCACGCAGGGCTTGAATCTGCACACCTCGTCGATCCGCTGCACGCCGGCGGATATGTTCGACATGAGATTGAATTCGCACAGCCGGCTGAATCTGATCCTGGCGCTGTTGCAGGCGATCGAGGTGGGCGCGGATGAGGCGCTCATGCTCGATCCGCATGGCTTCGTGTCGAGTTGTAATGCGACCAATTTCTTTTTTATTCGAGACGGCGTGGTGAAGACGTCGCGAGGGGACTATTGCTTCAATGGAGTCACCCGCGGGAATGTGATTCGGCTTTGTCAGGAGCATGGGGTGCCTTTGGAGCTTGGCGATTTCTGCTTAGCTGATGTGCATGCGGCGGAGGAGGCGTTCGTTACTGGCACTTTCGGTGGACTCACGCCGGTGCGGGAGATCGATGGTCATCGGTTAACCGCGGCGTTGCCTGGGCCCGTGACTACCAGGCTGCGTGCGTTGTATGAGGCGCTGAAGGATGCGCAGGCGAGTGGTCAGTCATGAGTGCTGCGCCGATTCGAATCGCGATGTGGTCGGGGCCGAGGAACATTTCCACGGCCATGATGAGATCGTTCGGGGCGAGGTTGGATACGTTTGTGGTCGATGAGCCGTTTTACGCGGCTTACCTGTCTGTGAGTGGGGTGGTTCATCCCATGAATGCTGAAGTGTTGGCGTCGCAGCCCCAAGATTGGCGGCAGGTCGCCGCGGCGTTGTTGGGGCCGGTGCCGGAAGGGAAGGCTGTCTTTTATCAAAAGCATATGACTCATCACATGCTGCCTGGGTTTGGGCGGGCTTGGATGCGGGAGGTGAGGAATGCTTTCTTGATTCGAGACCCGGCGGCGGTGTTGGCGTCTTATGTACTCAAACGAGATGAGGTTTGTTTGGCGGATATCGGGATTGTGAGGCAGCGGGAGTTGTTCGACGAGGTTGCTGATCGGTTGGGTGTGGCTCCGCCGGTTGTTTCTTGCGCTGATGTTCTTGCGTCGCCTTCGTCGATGCTGCCTAAGTTGTGCTCGGCTCTCGGTATTGAGTTCGATGCTTCCATGCTTCGCTGGCCGCCTGGTCGGCGGGCTACTGATGGTGTTTGGGCGCCGGCTTGGTATGACGCTGTTGAGCGGTCTACTGGCTTTGATTCGCCGTCGCCGGCTAAGAAAGCGGTTGAGTTGCCGGATCAGCTGCGTCGCATCGCCGATGAAGCGATGCCTCACTATGAGGTGATGGCCCGGGTGGCGATTCGCTGAGTCGCTTGTTCGGAGGTCGGAGGTCGGAGGTCGGAGTCGGATTTCGGAGCGTCGGTGGCAGGCATTACCGGCGTTTCGGAGAAGAGGCGTCGGTGGCTGGCATCGCCAGGGGTGGGTCTCTCCTACCCGGCACCGCGCACGGCCGCGGCGCGTTGCGCCGCTTGCCGCACATCCCTGGTGAGCGCTGCTGCGACTAGCACGTCCCTGTACGTCGAAGCTGCCGGCAGGAGAGACCCACCCCTGTCGATGCCTAAAGCAATGATGTGTCGTTGAGCACCAGAACGAGGCCGCTTCGGCCTAAAGCGCTGAGGTGTCGTTGAGCAACCGGAGAGCACGCTCATCTGTGTCGTACTCGCTCAGCTCTTTAATCCGAGCAAACCCAAACTCCGAGCAAGCGGCGAAGTAAAAATCTCTATTCGCTGCTGAGTTATGAGCCGAGCGAGAACAGCCAGCTCTTAATTCTTAGCTCGGCTGCCATAGCAAAGCTGTAGGCAGCGCCTGTGGGGAGGGATGTTCACCCGGCAATTGTATGCGACATGTATGTCGGTCACATAGG
>NZ_JAEUPY010000711.1 GCF_016790065.1 Steroidobacter sp. | reverse complement strand
CCACGCCCGAGGTCGCCACGTACGGCGCGACGTGCTGAATGGCCGGCGAGATCTGGAAGCTGACCGCGACAGTCGAGGTGCTGCCTGCCGACAGCTTGCTGCAGGTGGTATCGGCGCAGGTGTAGCCGGTCACCGCGACCGCACCGGAGAACAGGCCGGGGCCGATGGTCGACGGCGTCGACGGCACCACGGTGATCTGGGCCGTGCGGCCGTTCAGCACCGAGGTGGTCGAGGCAATGGCATCGCCACTGTGTACGACCGCCAGATGCGCGATGTCCTTGCCGAAAGTGGCGGTGAACACCTGTGCCGCCGGCACCGAGGCACTAGGCCCGTCGGCGCGGAAAGCAATCGCATTGGTGGAGATTTCCGTGCGGGTACCTTCCTCGGTCCCACTGCCGCCGCTACAGCCGGCCAGCATTCCAATCAATAAAAACCCTGCTACGCGGCGGGCACCGGGTAGATAGTGCACTTTGTCTCCCAGCTGAATCGGGGGGTAAGAGCACCATTGTCGCAGGATGCGCCCCTCGGCGCATCCTTGACGACAGCCCGGGACTTTACAGGCCCTGGTCCTTGGTTTCCCGCAGGAACAGCGTGCCGATCACGGCCGTCATGACCGCCACCACGATCGGGTACCACAGGCCGTTATAGATGTTGCCGGTGGCCGCCACGATGGCGAACGAGGTCACCGGCAGGAAGCCGCCGAACCAGCCATTGCCGATGTGATACGGCAGCGACATGGAGGTGTAGCGGATGCGGGTCGGGAACAACTCCACCAGCCACGCGGCAATCGGCCCGTACACCATGGTCACCAGGATGACCAGGTAAGTGCACAGCGCGATCACCATGGGGTAATTCACTTCGTCCAGGTTGGCCTTGGCCGGATAGCCCGCAGTGGCCAACGCGCCCTTGAGCTGCGCAGTGAACGCGTCGTTGCTGGTCTTGAATTCAGCTTTGTCCAACGTGTTGCCGGGGAAGGAATCGAGCAGCACCGCGCTGTCGCCATTGCCGATGCGCACGCGCGCCACTGAGCCGGCCGGCGCCGCTTCATTCGTATACGGCACACCGGTCTTGGCCAAGGCCGACTTCACCACGTCGCAAGACTGGGTGAATGCCTTCTTGCCCACCGGATCGAACTGGAACGAGCAGTCGGCTGGATCGGCGACCACGGCCACTGGTGCGCTCGCGACGGCCCGCTCCAACGCGGGGTTGGCGAAATGCGTGAGGCCTTTGAACACCGGGAAATAAGTGAGCGCCGCGAGAATGCAGCCAGCCATCACGATGCTCTTGCGACCGATGCGATCCGACAACGCGCCGAAAATCACGAAGAACGGCGTGCCGATCAGCAACGCAGCGGCAATCATCAGATTGGCCGCCTTGGCATCGACCTGCAGAATCTTTTCCAGGAAGAACAGCGCATAGAACTGGCCGCCGTACCACACCACGGCCTGACCGGCGGTGGCGCCGAACAACGCCAACAACACGATCTTCAGATTCTTCCAATTACCGAACGCTTCGGTGAGCGGCGCGGTCGACAGCTTGCCTTCCTTTTTGATTTCCAGGAACGCCGGCGACTCCTGCAACTGCAAGCGGATGTACACCGAGATCCCGAGCAACACGATGGAGATCAGGAACGGAATACGCCAACCCCACACCTCGAACTGATCGCCGAGCGTGACGCGACAGATCAGGATCACCAGCAGCGAAAGAAACAAACCCATGGTGGCCGTGGTTTGAATCCAGCTGGTGTACAAGCCGCGCTTGCCGTCAGGCGCATGCTCAGCCACATAAGTGGCAGCACCGCCGTATTCACCGCCGAGCGCCAGGCCTTGTAACAAGCGCAGCAGGATCAGAATGATCGGCGCCGCGACGCCGATGGCCGCGTAACTGGGCAACATGCCGACGATGGCCGTCGACGCGCCCATGATGACGATGGTGATCAGGAAGGTGTGCTTGCGACCGATCAAGTCGCCGAGTCGGCCGAACACCAGCGCGCCGAACGGCCGCACGAAGAAGCCCGCGGCAAACGCCAGCAGCGCGAAAATGAAACCGGTGGTCTCATTGACGCCGGAAAAGAACTGTTTGGAAATGATGGCCGACAACGAGCCATACAAATAGAAGTCGTACCACTCGAACACGGTGCCGAGCGAGGACGCGAAAATCACCCGCTTGTGCGAGCCGTCGATGCCGCTGGCTTTGGCACCCGGCAACGCCTGTGAACTGGTAGCCATAGTCCCCCGAAAAATCCTTGTCAGACCATTATTTGAGTCGCGCCTGGGCAGTTTGGTCGAAGTCCGGCGAGGCGCTATTCGACCAAAGTCGAATATAGCCCGGCCGGCGCTTCGGGGATGCTTGGCCCAAAGCTACTCATGATGACGATTGGGGGAGACATGACCGCGGAACTGCAGCTGTGGGAGCGGGTCGGCCGGCGCCTGCATTGGACCAGGCCGTTCACGCAGGTCAAAGACGTGAGCTTCCAGCGCGAAGACTTCCGTATCCGCTGGTATTTCGACGGCGAACTGAACGCCTCGGTCAATTGCCTGGACCGGCACCTGCCGGAACACGCCGAGCGCACCGCCATCGTGTTCGAAGGCGACGATCCGGGCCAGATTGAGAAGATCACCTACCGCCAGCTGTACCAGCGCGTCTGCCAGTTCGGCAATACGCTGCGCTCGCTGGGCGTCGTCAAAGGCGACCGGGTCACCATTTATCTGCCCATGATTCCCGATGCCGCCGTGGCCATGCTGGCTTGCGCCCGCATCGGCGCCATTCACTCGGTGGTGTTCGGCGGCTTTTCGCCGGAATCGCTGGTCCAGCGCATTCGCGACTGCGGCTCGAAGTTGGTCATCACCGCCGACGAAGGCCGGCGCGGTGGCAAGCGCGTGCCGCTCAAGAATAACGTCGACACTGCACTCGCCAATGCGGGCCTGGATTGCGTGCAGCACGTGCTGGTCATTCGTAACACCGGTGCAGCCATCGACATGCGTGCCGGTCGCGATCTTTGGTATCACGAAGCCTCGGCGGGCCATGCCGGCGAGTGCCAACCTGAAGTCATGAACGCGGAAGATCCGCTGTTCATTCTGTACACCTCCGGCTCCACCGGTCAGCCCAAAGGCGTGCTCCACACCACCGGCGGTTATCTCGCCTACGCGTCCCACACCTTCGACACGCTGTTCCAATGCAAGAGCAACGATTTGTTCTGGTGTACCGCCGATGTCGGCTGGGTGACGGGTCATTCCTATGTGGTGTACGGCCCGCTGTCGAACGCGGCGTCGGTGTTGATGTTCGAAGGCGTGCCGAACTATCCGAACGCGTCGCGGCCGTGGGAAATCATCGATCGTCACGGCGTCACCATTTTCTACACGGCACCGACGGCAATTCGCGCGTCCATGCGTGAAGGCGATGAACCGGTGCGTCGAACCAGTCGCGCCAGTCTGCGATTGCTTGGCACGGTGGGCGAACCCATCAATCCCGAAGCGTGGCAGTGGTATCACCGTGTGGTCGGCGACGGTCGTTGCCCCATCGTGGACACTTGGTGGCAGACAGAAACCGGTGCCGCGTTGATCGCGCCCATTCCGCATGAGGTCGATCTCAAGCCGGGCTCCGCAACTTTGCCTTTGCCCGGCATCCAGGCTGCGTTGCTCGATAACGAAGGTCAGCCCTTGCACGGCGAAGCCGAAGGCAACCTGGTGCTGCTCGACAGCTGGCCCGGCCAGATGCGCACCGTGTACGGCGATCACGAACGCTTTTTTCAAACCTACTTCTCGACCTTCCCCGGCACTTACTGCACCGGTGACGGCGCACGTCGCGACGAGGATGGTTACTACTGGATCACTGGCCGCGTCGATGACGTGTTGAACGTGTCGGGGCATCGCATCGGCAGCGCTGAAGTCGAGAGCGCGCTGGTCGCACATGCCGACGTCGCCGAAGCCGCCGTGGTCGGTTGCCCACACGAGATCAAAGGCCAAGGCATTTACGCCTACGTGACTTTGAAAGCCGAGAGCGCGCCGAGCGAGGCGTTGCGCGATCAGCTTCGCCAATGCGTGCGGCGGGAAATCGGGCCCATCGCCTCACCGGACTTCATCCAATGGGCACCCGGCCTGCCCAAGACTCGGTCGGGCAAGATCATGCGCCGCATCCTGCGCAAAATCGCCGCCAACGAGCATCAACAGCTCGGCGATACCTCGACCCTGGCCGATCCAGGCGTGGTGCGCGACCTGATCGAACAGCGCATGAATCGCTAGCAGTTGCCGGCAACGACCTAGACATGGTGTATTGCGCGCGCAATGAAGCGCGCCGTCTTGATCGCCGATGACCACCCCCTGTTTCGTGACGCTCTGAAGCTCGCGGTGGCTCAGGCCGTGCCCGGCGCTCCGATGGTCGAGGCGGACACGGTGCATTCGCTGTTCGCCGCGCTCGATGCCCATCCCGATCCGGAGCTGTTGCTGCTGGATCTGAACATGCCGGGCGCGCAAGGCTTCAACGCGCTGGTGCAGGCCCGAGCGAATTTTCCTACGGTGCCCATCGTGGTGATTTCAGCTCGGGAAGACCGGCGCATCATGCAACGGGCACTGGGCCATGGCGCCGCCGCCTTCATCCCCAAGTCCTCGTCCATCGACCTGATCGTCGCAGCGCTGCGGGCCGTGCTCGCTGGCGACACGTGGCTGCCAGCGTCAGCGACCCATGGCGCCGATCCGTCGCCGCTGGATCAACAAGAAATGGATGCGACCACGCGACTGGCCACGTTGACGCCTCAGCAATTTCGCGTGCTGGCCATGTTGTCAGCAGGTCTGTTGAACAAGCAGATCGCTGCCGAGCTGAACGTGTCGGAAGCGACCGTCAAAGCACACGTCACCGCAGTGATGCAGAAGCTGGGTGTCACCAATCGCACGCAAGCAGTGTTGCTCGCGCAGCGCTTGTCGCTGGATCAAGGCCCGCCGGATAGCTTCGACTAGCTCGCTCGTTCTTCGGGCTTGGGCCGCGCCAGTGCCACGAGCAATGCTCGCAGAGCTGCTGGCCGCAAGGGTTTGCGCAAAACCTCGAAGCCCAATTCATTGGCTCGCTGCGCCAACTCAGCGCTGCCATCGGCAGTCACCAACGCACCGGCACGCAATCGAGCTGAATCGCGCGGCACGAGTTCGTCGAGCAACTCCAGCCCTCTGGGCTCGCCGTCCAGATGATAGTCAGCCAGCACCAGATCGATGGACTGCTGTTGCAACACTTCACGCGCACTCGCCGCCGACGCGACACACACCACTTCGATGCCCCAACGCGTCAGCAACTCACGCATGGCATCGAGAATGTTTGGATCGTCCTCCACACACAGCACACGCAGCCCGCGCAAGCCGGCAAGGTTGCTCGCCGGTGCCGGCGTTGCGACTTGCGGACTCGCCACACCGCTGCCACGAGCAACACGCACACTGAACGCGCTGCCCTTGCCGGGCACGGATCGCAACGTAAGCCGCGTCTGCAAGATGTGAACGATGCGGTCGCAAATCGACAATCCCAAACCGAGCCCGCGCTCACCCCACGGCGACTGCTGCTCGAGACGACGAAACTCTTCGAAAATCACCGCCTGACTTTCCGCCGCGATGCCTGGCCCGGTATCCAACACTTGGAACTCGATCTGCTCGCCAGCCCGGCGACGCACGCCAACCACCACTCGCCCACTGCGCGTGTAACGCAACGCGTTGCCGATCAGGTTTTGTAGCACTCGTCGCAGCATTCGCTGATCAGTGAACACTTGCGCACGCGTCGCATGCACTCGCAACTCCAAGTTGCGTTGCGCGGCCACGGGAGCGAATTGTTCTTTCAGCGAGTCGAGCAATACACCGGCGGAGAAATTGGTGGGCTCGGGTTGAATCGCGCCGGAGTCGAGTCGTGAGATATCGAGCAAGCCGTCGAGCAACTCTTCGGCGGCGTGCAACGAGTTCTCGACCCGATCCGCCAACTGCTCGACCTGTGGATTCTGCAGCTGACCGGCCTGACCGCGAAGTGCAGCGTTGAACAAGCGCGCGGCGTTCAACGGCTGTAGCAGGTCATGACTAGCAGCGGCGAGGAAGCGCGTCTTGCCCAAATTGGCCTTCTCCGCCACGGCGGTCGCATCAGCCAACTGCTGAGTTCGCTCGGCAACGCGCAGCTCCAACGTTTCATTGATTTCGCGCAGCTCGTCTTCGACGTGCTTGTAAGTCGTCACATCGTTGAAGGTGCTGACGTAGCCACCGTCGGGCAACGGCTGGCCACGCACTTCGATGACGCGTCCATCGCTACGACGACGCTCCGACAAGTGCGGCGAACCGGCCCGCAAGTGAGCCAACCGCCGCTCCACATACACTTCGGCATCGCCTGGTCCATACCAACCGCGAGCAGCGTTGTATCTCATCAAATCGGCGATGGGCTGCCCGGCGCGCATCAGCTCCGGCGGGTAATCCAGCAGCTCCACATAGCGACGGTTCCAGGCCACCAGCCGCATGTCGGCATCGACCACGCTGACTCCCTGCGGCATGTTTTCCATCATGGCTTCGAGCATTTCGCGATTGAAGCGCAGCTTCTGCGACGCTTCGTCGAACAGCGTGACCACTTCGCTGAACTGCAAGCCAGCGCCACGCAACGCACTGGTCAACACCATGCGCGCCGACGCTGCGCCGAGTGCGCCGGCCAGTTCGCGCTCCAGCCCTTGTAACAAACCAACGTCGGCTCGTTGCGTCGGCAAGTAGTCGCGCCCTTGTTCCTGTACGTATTGCTTGAACCAAGACTGTGCCGCCGCCGGGCCGAGCAAACGATCGGCCAACAACTGCAGGTCGGCAACAGTCGCGGAGCCCGGCAACAACTTGGCGCGACGTGCATCAGTACCAGCAATCCGTGGCGCCACCTGCAAGCGCTCGCCGATGGCCGGCGGCGAATACAACGACATGCCAACCAACGTCGCGATGTTCACCAGCAGCGACCAGAACACACCGTGCGTCAACGGATCGGGACCGGAGAAGCCGAGCAGCGAATACGGCGCGAGCAGACCGATGTCGAACGGACCTTCCACCAGCCACGACGGCGACCCACCGTCGGCGCTGGCAAACGTCGGTAGTAACAGCGTGTAAATCCAAATCAGGAAACCGCTGCACAGTCCCGCCAACACGCCGACGCGGCTGGCACCGGACCAATACACCGCGCTGACCACGGCCGGCGCGAATTGCGCGACGGCCGCGAATGCCAGCAAGCCGATGGAAGCGAGACTGGAACTATTCGGTACTGCTCGAAAGAAACTGAAAGCGACCAGCAAGATCGCCAGGATGGCACCGCGCCGAATCCAGAGAATGCCGCCGGCCGCAGGACTACGATCACCGAGCGCTGGTGGCCGCCAACGCCACAACGCCGGCAACACCAAATCGTTACTCACCATGGTGGCCAGCGCGACAGTCGCCACGATCACCATGCCGGTCGCGGCGGAGAAGCCACCGAGATAGGCGAGTAGCGCCAACCAATCGTGACCGGCGCTGAGCGGCAACCACAGTACGAATGAATCCGGCGACACCGAACCAGTCGCGGCGCCAGCTGCGATGGCCGCAGCGGCAATCGGCACGACCACCAAGCAGATCAGCGCTAGATACGTCGAGAACCACCAGCGCGCGCGCCGGATGTCTTCGACTTCGGCGCACTCCACCACGCCGATCAAGAACTGGCGCGGCAAGCAGAATATGGCCGTCATCGACAACAGCACTTGGGTGACGAAGGAAATAGAATGCTCCACGCCGGCCGGCATCCGCCGTACGGTTTCGAGCAGCGGCTCGATGCCATTGAGTTGGGTCAGCGCGAACACGGACACGAACAGCAAGGCCACGAACTTCACCACCGATTCCGCAGCCACCGCGAGCACCATGCCGGGATGATGTTCGGTTGCATCGACCTGGCGCGCACCGAACAGACTCGAGAACAGCGCCAGCATCAGAGCGATGAACAACGCGCTATCGCGATACCAAGCCACCGAGACCGCCGGCTGCCCGGCCGTCAGCACCTCGATGCTCATCGAGATGGCCTTCAACTGCAGCGCTATGTAGGGAATCGCGGCCGTCAGCGCGATCAAAGTAACGGCCACGGCGATCTGCGGCGAACGGCCGAAGCGCGCTGCCAGCAAGTCGGAAATGGAAGTGGCGTTCTGCTGCTTGGCCAGACGCACCAGGCGCTCGAAGAACGGCAGCAGGAACAGGAACAGCAGCATCGGCCCGAGATAGATGGGCAAATAGCTCAGGCCGTCACGAACCGCGCTGCCGACCGCGCCGTAGAAGGTCCAGCTGGAGCAGTACACGGCCAGCGCCAGGCTGTAGATCAGCGGTCGCAGCCGGGCATGATCCGGGTACAAGCGGCGCCGGTCGCCCCACCACGCAATGACGAACAGGCCACAGACGTAGGCCAGCGAAGCGACCAGGAGGCCCCATCCCGAGATCATGGCCGCATAATACTCAAGTGATCAGCTACAACGTATTCCTGGATCGCGAGCGGCTGCCGGCCGCCGCCGACTGGGCTCGCCTGATTCGCGAGGCCGGCTTCGAAGTGCAATTGAGCACCGAGTTCGAGCCGCATTCCCACAGCGGCTACCTGCCCTGCCCGGACGAGCGCACCGGTTTCGAGTACTACCTGGAAGCGTTCGGCGCACCGGCCTTTGAAATCGGGGAAATCGGCGAGTCAGGCGCCAAGGCCATCGGTCAGCGCAACGCCGTCGCCAGCTTGCGTTTCAGCGGCCGCCCGGCCGACCGCACCGCTGCCATCGCCGCAGCCGCAACGTTGACGGCCATGACCGACGGCGTGCTATTCGATACCGAACCCGGCCATTTCATCGGCGCCCACCAAGCGCTGGCGTGGGCACGCAACGAACGCTATCAACCGGTCGCCACCTATCGGCGTCGCGCGATGCGCCGGAAGGCGCGCCTGACGCCGGCCGTCATCGTGCGCCTGCTGATCATCGTGTTTCTGGCGTTGGCGGTGTGGTTTCTCAGGAAGTAGCGGCACGCGCGTCTAGCTGCACGGGTGGCTCCTGTTCCTGCTCAGCCCGCTCGTGGAAGGCCACCACACAATTGCGACCACTCTGTTTAGCCGTGTAGAGCGCCGAGTCGGCCGCTTCGAAGAATTGTTCGGCACTCCCGAACTCGCCGCGCGCCAAGCAGGCGTAGCCGACGCTGATGGTGATCGCCAGGTCGCCGTGCAATGTTTCTTCGATGACCCGGCGCAGTCGCTCGCTCATCACCGCCGCGGTCTGGCAATCGACGCCCGGCAGAATCACCGTGAACTCTTCGCCGCCGTAACGACAAGCCACCAACGGCTTGCGTGCGAACTTACGCAACGCATGCCCGACCGCCTTGATCGCCTGGTCGCCGCGCGCATGGCCATGCCGATCGTTGTAGCTCTTGAAATGATCGATATCGAGCACCAGCAACGACAACTGCCGCTGCTCTTGCCGAGCCACCGCGAATTCCTCAGGCAGCCGGTCATCGAACAAGCGGCGATTGCCCAGCAAGGTGAGCGGATCGGTGCGGCTCTGGTGTTGCAGCTCGTTCATGCGCGTGCTGAGCGTCAACGACAGCAGAATCATTTCCAGCAACGAACCGATCTGCCAGCCGTTCTGAGTAAAGAAGGTGTGCGGCAACACGCCGAAGGTCTTGAGCAGGAACACCACCGAGCCGCACAGGAACGAACTCCAGGCGATCACATAGAAGCGCGCCGGCCGCGAGCCCGCCACCATGGCTGAGGTTCCCAGCACCAACATGAAGAGCACGCCTACCAGCACCAGCCCAGCGACCGGCGCGATGATGGTCGCGTAAGGCACGAACGGCGAGGCCAGCAACAAAGCGGCGGCAACCGTCTGCAATATCCGGGCGACCAGATCCAGCCGCGGCGTCACCTCTTTGGCGCGCAAGATCATTCGCGAGAACTGCAGCCCGGCGATCAACGCGATATTGATGAAGGCGACCAGGCTGGTGTTGCCCCAACGCGGGCTCTCCGGCCATAGGTACTGATACGCCAGCCCGTTGTGGATCAGCATGTACAGGCCGAACGTGCCCACATACGCGAAATAGGCCAGGAAGGCTTTGTCGCGCACGGCGATGAACACCAAGCTGCTCCACACCAACAACATGATCACGCAACCGTAATAGATGCCGTACGCGAGTTGCTCGCGGCTCAATGACTCCAGCAATTCCGGCGAGCTGAAGAGCGACAGGCTGATGTCGATGGGCCCCTGCGACTGATAGCGCAGGTAGATGACCCGCTCGCCCTCGGCCGGCACGTGCAGCGGGAACACCAAATCCCGATGAGCGATATCGCGCGTCGCGAACGGGCGGCGGTCGCCAGTCTGATGGGTTTTCCATTCCCCAGGGCCGGTCTGTTCGTAGACGTCCAGGTAATCGATCAGCGGGTAGGTCTGGCGCAGAAAGATTTCGCGCTCGCGCGGACCGTCGTTCCGCAGTGTGACCCTGGCCCACCAGATCGAGCTGGTGAAGCCGACGTTGGCGGCCTTCAACGAGCCTGGCGTGAAGCTCGACTGAGCCACCGCGTCGATGGGTAGCTGGCCGGTCGCGTCTTCGAGCAGATCGACGTGACGACTGAACTCCTCGACGTAGACGCGCTCGTCGGCGGGCAGGACGAAGGCTTGCGTGGCTGAGTCGGCAGCCAACGCACTCACGCAGGTCAACGCCAGCATCAAGGTAAAAACGGCAATACGCTGTAGCGACCGCGGCACTCTATCCTCCCAATCCGTTGCACCGGTGCTGCGCGTCCATGCGCTCCCGGCATTCGAGCATCCTGCTCATCATGAGTATGCGACAGCACGCACCTCACTGCGACGTCGTAAGCCATGAATTATTGGAACTGTGATCTCGTCAGCGGGCACACGCTGAGCGGGTGGGTAAGTTGGTCAGTCTAACGTGCGCGGTCGGGACGACCTCACCGCCTCTAGAACAACAAGGAGCGACAGATGCGGCGGTTGATTCGTTGGGTGCTGGGACTGGTGGCGATTCTCGCCGTGGTAGCGGTGGTCGGCTTTGCGTGGTTCGTGCTGTGGCCGGTGCATACCATTCCGGCGCTCGAGCCGGTCGATGAGTATGTGTACCTGGACCAGAACTGGGGCGCAGGCCAGAACAGCGAACAGCGCCAGACCTACTACTACACCGCGCAGGGCACCTCGATGCCGCAAGGCGCCTCGGCCGGCGCGGTCCGTTACGACTGGTTCGTGCACCTGGAGCTGCCGTTCTCGGAGGAGCGCTTCGCCAACCCCGACCATCTGCGCAAGTATCGCTTCCTGGTCGACCCCGAGCCGAGCCCGGCCAATCCCGATCAATTGCCCATCGGCTTCACCAAGCATTTCGATCCGGCCATCGGCGAGCACGTGCTCGACATCACCTGTGCCGCCTGCCACACCGGCGAAATCCATTTCAAGAAAGACGACCGCAACTACGCCATGCGCATCGATGGCGGCCAGGCCATGCACGCCTTCACCGACATGTCTCGCGGCAGTTTCGCGCCGGTACTGTTGGCGTCGCTGTTGGATACTGCCGTCAAACCCTGGAAGTTCGACCGCTTCGCCAAGCGCGTGCTGGGCTCGGGCTATCCGTCCGCCAAGCCGCAACTGAAGTCGGCGCTGTGGGCCAGCATCAAAGCCATGCTGGGCAGCGGCCAGAACAATCCGTTGCGCAAACTGTATCCGGTGCACGAAGGCTTCGGCCGCACCGATGCGCTGGGCCGCATCGGCAACACCGCGTTCGGCGATCATCTCGCGCCCGGCAACTATCAAGTCGGCGACGCGCCGGTGAGCTATCCCTATCTGTGGAACATCTGGAAGTTCGACTGGGTGCAGTACAACGGCTCAGTGGCACAGCCGCTGGCTCGAAACATCGGCGAAGCGCTCGGCGTCGGCGCCATCTCGCCGTTACGTAGCGATATGAATGAGCCGCTGCCGGCCGATCATCGGTTTCGCAGCAGTGTCGATATCCCCGGACTTCAGCGCATCGAACACACGTTGCAACAGCTGACGCCGCCGACCTGGCCGGAGCAAATTCTCGGCAACATCGATCAAGCCAAGGCCGAGCAAGGCTCGAAGTTGTTCGAACAGTATTGCCGCGGCTGTCACGGCCCGCACGTGGCCGACGCTGCTCGTCAGCAGGCGAGCGCGCCGCTCAAGCCCTATCCGGAAGTCGAATGGCGCATCGAAGTGATTCCGCTGGAACACATTGGCACCGACGCCAATGCGGCCAAGGGTTTCATGGAACGTCATTACAATCTTTCGACCACGGGCCTGACCAATGCGGAACTCGCCGATGCACTTCGCCCGCTGCTAGTTCGCGCGTTGACTCGCGATGCTCGCTTCCGCTTGCGCGAAGTCGTTCGCTTGCGTGGCGAGCAACAGTTGCCGCTCGGCGAATTGCCAGCGTTGCTGGCGAACTATCCGGACCCGGATGGCAGCGTCACGCCGAGCCTGCCGCAGGAAAGCTTCGACGCCATCGACGCCGCGTTGGAATCGTTGCTCTCGCCCATGCCGGTGCTGTCGTCTACGCAACCTGACGATCCACTCAATTGCGGATTGGACTGCCACACCCTCAACTTGCTGTGGGACGTGCGCAGTGGCACGGCCAATATCGAACAGACGGTCGCGGGTTTGGATGTGACCAAGCTGACGGAAGGGTTGGCGCTGAATCTGGTCGGTATTCTGATCAAGAACCGGTTCTATGCCGATTACGGCATCGACTATGCGACTCAGCAGTGCTTGGAAGGTTTCGGTGCGCTCGATCTGCCGCAGCAGATCTCTGGCTACAAACCTCGCCCGTTGCAAGGCGTGTGGGCTACACCGCCGTTCCTGCATAACGGCTCGGTGCCGACGCTGTATCAAATGCTGTTGCCGCCCAATCAGCGGGACAAACGTTTCTTTGTCGGCCGCCGCGATTTCGATCCGGTGCATGTGGGTTATGCGACGGAGCCCGACGCTGAAGGCAGCGACGATGGCTTCTGGTTGGATACCAACATCCCCGGCAATCGCAACATCGGCCACGGCTTCGCCGCCGATGCCGCGACCTGGAGCAAACATTTGCAGGACTCGAAAGCGAATCCGCTGCCCTCGGGTGTGATCGGCCCGGAGTTCACGGATGAACAGCGCTACGCGCTGGTGGAGTACCTGAAAGTTCACCGCGACCCGCCGACCCCGGAAGGCTTCAAGCCCCCGCAATGTCAGTTGTTCGGCAAGTCGCTCTGACCTGAGCGTCGAACAGCCGCCCGCGATGGCGGCTGTTCGACCAGCACCGCCCGTGTCAGCGTCTGTAAAGTTATATTTCTAAACTCAGCGGCCGGCGCGCTTGGCCAACGTGACAAACAGCGCGTCGAACGGCTCCTTGAATTTCTTCACACCTTCGCGCTCGAGCTGTTCGCTGACCACCTTCAGGTCGATCCCTAAGTTGCGCAGGACCTGAACAGTCTCCTTCGCATCGGCCAATTCATCTTCGATGCGTACGGCAGCATCGCCGTGATCGCGAAACGCATCGACGGTGGCAGGCGGCAGAGTGTTCACCGTGTCCGGTGCAATCAGCGCCTCGACATACACGGTGTCTTTGTACGCCGGATCTTTGCTGGACGTGGAAGCCCACAACAACCGCTGCGGCTTCACACCCTTCTCGGCAAGAGCACGCCAACGATCGCTGCTGGTCCACTGCTTGAAGTACTGATACGCCAGACGCGCGCTGGCAATCGCAGCTCGGCCGCGACGTGCCTTGGCTTCGTACGTGGTCAGAGTGTCGAGCTTGGCATCCACCAAAGTATCGATACGGCTCAGGAAGAAGCTGGCCACCGAGGCAATCTTGTCGATGGGCTGGCCAGCCGCGACTCGCTGCTCGAGACCGGCGAGATACGCGTCGACCACTGCTCGATAGCGCTCCACGCTGAACAGCAGCGTCACATTGATGTTGATGCCGGCAGCGATCAGTTCGGTGATGGCCGGCAAGCCGGCTTCGGTGCCCGGCACCTTGATCATGGCGTTGGGCCGATTGAAGGCCTGCCACAGCCGCAGCCCTTCGGCGACAGTACCGGCCGTGTCATCGGCCAGGTGCGGCGACACTTCCAAGCTGACGAAGCCATCGGTGCCCGAGCTTGCGTCATAAGTTTGACGGAACAGATCCGCCGCGGCCTGAACGTCTTCCAGCGCCAGCGTCTCGTAAATGTCGTTGATGCTTCGGCCCGCCTTGGCGAGGCTGGCAATGGCTTCGTTGTATTCAGCGCCTTCGCTGATCGATTTGGCAAAGATGGCCGGATTCGATGTCACCCCCGCCAACGCGTCCTCGGCGATCAGCCGAGCCAGATGGCCGTCGCGCAGCCAGCTGCGACGAATGTCGTCCAGCCAGATGCTTTGCCCGAGCTGATGGACCTGGCGTAACCGGTTCACGACGCTTTGATTGACGGCATTCATTACGACTCCGACTCGAATCTGGCAGGCGACAACAAGCCGAATTGTATATCACGGCCGCCGCGGCGTTTCGATTCGCGATGTTGCGTCAATACTGCAATTCCGCGGCGTGCCTTTTTCTCCAGCCCGCAGTGCGTATTCTCCAACCAACAAAGAGTCCCACAGCCGGCGCCGCGCATGCTTCACTCGCTCCTCACAGCCCGAGCCCTGATCCTCGTGACGTTTCTAGCCAGCGTCACTTTTGTGCAATTCCGTGGCCGAGTGCGCCACAAGTTGTCACGTCTGCTGGCCGATCACGCCAACTTGCTCGCGCCCTACAACGCGCTGATGTATTTATTTTCGGCGGTCAAAGCCCAGCCCTATGCCGACGTGCGCGAGTTTCCGGAGTTGCGCCAAGTCACCGAACAGTGGCAAGTGATTCGAGAAGAAGCATTAAAGCTGTTCGATGAAGGCCACATCCGCGCGGCGTCGGGATACAACGACATCGGCTTCAACACGTTCTTCAAGCGCGGTTGGAAGCGCTTCTATCTGAAGTGGTACGGCGACTTCTTGCCGTCGGCCTCGGCGCTGTGCCCAAAGACCGCCGCGCTGTTGGCGGAAATTCCTTCCATCAACGCGGCAATGTTTACACTTTTACCACCGGGCTCGCGGCTGGGCGCGCATCGAGATCCATTCGCAGGCTCGTTGCGTTATCACCTCGGGTTGCTCACACCCAACTCGCCCGACTGTTACATCATCGTCGATGGCCAGAAGTATTTCTGGAAGGACGGCGAGGCCGTGATGTTTGATGAAACCTACATTCATCAAGCCGAGAATCGTACCGATGTGACGCGCGTGATTCTTTTCTGCGACATCGAACGGCCGCTGTCCAACCCGGTGTTGCGATGGGTGAATCGCACTCTGGGCCGCGGCATGATTCGCGCGGCGGCAACACAAAACGTAGCGGGCGAACACGTTGGTTTCTTGAATCGCATCTTTGCGTACGTGTATCAAATCCGCGCGCTCGGCTTGCGTATCAAGGAATGGCACCAGCCGCTTTATTACTTGTTGAAATGGTTGCTGATCGCAACGCTCGGTTACGCCATTTTTGTCGGATTCTGAAACAGTGTTGGCACACGCCCGGCACACACTTCGCCGCGCGTCGCCGTTGCGGCGACAATTGTTTCCTCCGCACGCGTAATCAGCACCGTTCTCGCTCGTTAATAGCTCGCCGCGCAGCTGATTTTCAACATCGCGTTTTTCCGCATGGAACTTCCGTGCGTGCGTATCGTTGCTTGTTTATATCGGCACAGTTTCTGCAAGCCTATTGGCCAAGAGGTTTGACTGTGACGACGGACGGGAGCGACAACGATGATGCGTCTCGGACTCGCGTGTTTCACTCTGCTCTTCCCCCTTCTTGGCATGAGCTGCGAAAGCGTCAATCGCGAGCAGTGCAAGCAGCGGTTCACCGCATTGGTGAACTACCGCACAGAAGCCATCACCACCGCCTTCGGCGATTTGCTGGGGACCTTGCCCACGGCGCTGCAGGTCCGGTTCGTCGGCTCCAAGGACCTGGCCGACACCGACGGCAAAGAAACTTACGATTCGGAGCAACGCACGCTGGTGTTTCCACGCCGGCTGCTCAGTGCCAAGGTGCCCAATCCGATCCGTGCCGCCGCCTACTACTGGCCGTTCTATGAGAACGAGCAGTATCGGAATGCCTTCCCGGTGGTGGAAACCATCGATCAGCTGATCTGGACCGCGTATCTGCAGGAAGCCGCCAAGGCGCGTGGCTTGTCCTGGCCGCACAAGGACTGCAAGTCCAACGATCTGGGCGAACGTCTGCCCTGCGAAATGCTGGTTGAAGGTATCAACGAACATCTCAAGGAAGTGCGCGCCCCCATCTTCAATGCGAATCGTCTGGACATGATCTGGCCGGAGGATTTCGCGCGCTTCCGTCGCAGCCTGTGGAACAAGGGCGACCAGGTGTATCTGGATGTCCAGCGCTACGGCGGGATTCTGTTGATCGCGCCGCTGATCGATCAGTTCGGCGTGCCTCGCGCACTAGCGTACGTCGCGCAGACACCGTTCCATATCGAGGACAACAACATGCGGCTTTCGGCGCAGCGCTATCAGGAGCGCGCGCGTAAAGTTCTCGACTTCGACTAGTAGCGGCTCACCACATCAAGTCATCCGGCACGACAAAGTCCTTATACGGATCGTCTGCTGCCGGCTTGCCGTCTTCCGCATTCAGTTTCACCACGGCGCGTTCGTCGCGCTCGCGAATGCGGTCGGCGACTTCGGGCAGCACTAAATCGTACTTACCTTCGCAACGAACGATCACGATGCTGCCGGCGACCAGCTTTTCCCGCAGGGCGTTGTCAGCGGTGATCCGACGCACCTTGCCGCGGTCGATGAAGTTGAAGTACTCCTCGCTCTCCACCTTGGGCAAGCGATGCTGCTCGATCAGCTGCTTGATCTGCGCCCAGCGTTCCTTGCGATCCTGGTTTTCCTGGCGCTTACGGTTCAGCTCGGCATCGCGCGCAGCCTTGTCGGACTGCGCCTTGGCGCGCGCCTCGGCAGCCCGCTTTTCCTGCTCTTCACGCAGCGCCTTGTTCTTGGCCTGCTGATGCTGTTGCTGCTTTTGCTGGTGATCGGCCTGGCGCGCCTGCTTCTTGTTGCCTAGGCCGGCGGCCAGCAACTGCTCGCGCAATGACATGCTCATCGAAGGCTCCGCACAGACTCCTTGGGGGACGGCGCCATTCTACGCAAACCGCCGCCGTCATGCTGGTTGTAACCCGCCCCCACGCATGGTCTCGATTTCCCGGCGCGGCGGGGCGCCGAACAGGCGGCGATACTCGCGGCTGAATTGCGACGGGCTTTCATAACCCACCCGATGCGCGGCCGCGGCGGCTTCCAGCCCCTCGGTGAGCATCAAGCGGCGCGCTTCATGCAGGCGCAGGTGCTTCTGGAATTGCATCGGCGACATGGCGGTCACGGCCTTGAAACGATGATGCAACGACGATTCGCTCATGTGCGCGGCCGCCGCCAGATCCTCGATCCGCAGCGATTCGGTGAATCGCTTGCGCAACAGCTCGATGGCGCGCGCCACCCGATTCACCTGACTGTCCACCACGCACAACTCGCGCAAGCGATGGCCCAGCTCGCCGGTCAACACTCGATAATGGATTTCTCGCAGCACCAGAGGGGCCAGAATCGCGGCGTCTCGCGGCTGTTCCAGCAATCGGGTGAGACGCAAAACCGCGTCCAATAATTGCGGGCTGGTGCGTGCGACATACAAGCCACGATCGGTCGAAGGCGGTACAGCGCTGCGGCCAACCTGCAACAGCAGCTCGCCGATCATGCGTGCGTCCAGCTCGAGCCGCAGACACAAGTACGGCTGCTCGGCAGTAGCTTCCAGCACATGGCCAATGGCCGGCAAAGTCACCGACACGGTGAGGTAATTCAACGCATCGTAGTAGAAGACTTCGTCGCCCAGCACCGCGCGCTTGCGCCCCTGGACCACGATGCAAAGGCTGGGGTCGTACAACGACGGCGTCGGGGTGGTCGGCGAGTTGGCGCGGATGGTCACCAGGCTGGGAATGGCCGACTGGTACATGCCCTCGGCGGGCGTCAGCCGGGTCACCAACGCGGCCAGCTCGGCCTGCTGTTCATCCAGATTGGGCAGGTCGTTCAAGGGCTTGCTTGCCACCAGGGCGGCGGCGGATAGGGCGGCGCTCATAGCTGCTGCCTCCACGACAATCAGGCTAGCGGGTCAGAGTGCATCTCAGCACAGCACCAGCCGCTTGTCCCGGGTGGGCAAGCGACCTTTGCAGAATCGGGCAAGAATCAACGAGGAAAGGGTCAGGCCGGTTCCGGCACCGAGAACAATCGCTGCCGGTCGGCTTCATCCAGCGGACGCCAGCGGCCTTCGGGCAGACTGCCCAGATCCAAGCCGCCGACCTGGCTTCGATGCAGCTTCTCGACGTGATTGCCTACCGCCGCGAACATCCGGCGCGCCTGGTGATAGCGGCCTTCGGTGAGCGTCAGTCGTGCCTGGCGCGGGCCGAGCACTTCGAGTTTGGCGGGCGCCAACGGCTCGCGCTCGGACTCGAGCATCAATTTGCCGCTCGCAAAAATCTTCTCCTCATCGCCCCGCAGATCGCGCGCCAGCGTCGCTTCATAAATCTTCGGCAGCTTGGACTTGGGCGCGACGATCTTATGTAGCAAGCGGCCGTCATCGGTCATCAACAACAACCCGGTGGTGTCGCGATCCAAGCGACCCACGGTCGCGACGATGGGATTGCGATGACGAAAGCGCTCCGGCAACAACTCATAAACGATTTGTCCGGCGTCGCTGGTGGAACAGGTGTAACCCACCGGCTTGTTCAGCATCAGTAACAGGCCGGGCGCCGGATCCAACGGCTCGCCGTCGATCAGGACGCGCGCATGATCCACCTTGTCGTCCGAGTACAGCACTTCGCCGTCGACATCAGTGATGCGGCCGTCGCGAAAAATCTCCAGCACTTCCTTGCGACTGCCGTAGCCCAGATTGGCGACCAGCTTGAGTAGTTTCATCGCGGCCTCTTGCTGGATTTCGCTTTCGGAGTCGAGCGGGCGCGCACCGCTTCGATGATCTTGTAACCGTGCTGCTGGACCACCGTGTGCACGCGCTCGAAGTTTTCGCTCAACACGTTCTCGTACGGCAGATGACGATTCGCCACCAGCCACAAGCGGCCACCGGGATTGAGCGCCTCGGCCGCCACTGCGATGAAACGCTTGCCGATGTCGGGTCGATCGATGGCCCGCTGCGCATGGAACGGCGGATTGGTGACGATGACGTCGTAGCGATCCGGCAAGCCGACAGCAACGTCATGCCAGCGATAGTCGATGGGCGTGCGTGCTTCGAAACTCTTCAGATTCTCGCGCGCCAATTCCAACGCACGATTCTCAGCTTCGTAAACATCGAGCGCCGAAATGCGGGGACACCGCGTCAACAACTCTGCCGACAAATAACCGAAGCCGCCACCGAGATCGGCCGCACGGCCGGATAGCGTCGACGTCAAATGCTCAGCCAGCAACGCCGAGGCCACATCGATGCGATCCCACGCGAAAATTCCGGGACGACTCATGAAGCGACCGTCGGCGATGGCGCGCGGCGCATCGAGTGCCTGCCACTCAGCAATCAAAGGAACATTGAGTCGAGCCAGTGACGCCGTCCAGAACACGCGGCATTTGTTTTTGCTCATCGACTCGACGTCGCCGGTGAGCTGCGCCAGATCCGCTTCGGCCGAGCGCGCTCCTTCATCGTTGCTTTGACTGACGATGATGCGACCGCCGGGTTTGGTCATCGCGACCGCACGCGCCAACAAGGCACGCGCTTCGTCGCGTTGACGCGGCGGCAGGATCAACACCAGCTCATAGGTTTTCGCACCGTCAGTTGCGTTGACCGCAAAGCCCGCTTGTTTCAGCGCATCCGCTTCGGGCTTGAAGCTCTGCTCACAAACCAGCCCGGGCCGCGGCTGCTCACGCAACGGCCAACCATCGCGGGCGCGCAGAAACATCGCACCGCCAGCCGGCCATGGCAGCTTGCCGTCGTTGAACGGCAGGAACAGCGTCTCGAGCGCCGCGTCGTTACGATCAGCCGGCATGCGACTGCAACAGCTTTTCAGTCGCAGCCAAAAACACGCACACCGCAACGCCTTCGACGGCCTGCGTGACTTCAGACAGCTCCGGGAAACTCGGCGCGATACGAATGAAACGATCGTGCTGATCTTTCGCTAGCGGATGCGTAGCGCCGGCAGGCGTGAGCTCCACGCCGGCCTCTTTCGCCAGCTTCACCACTTGCTTGGCGCAACCGTCGAGCACTTCGAGCGAAATGAAATAGCCGCCCTTGGGTCGCGTCCATTTCGCGATACCGGAATCGCCGAGCACCTTGTCAAAGATGTTCAGCACTGCTTCGAACTTGGGCGCGAGGATGGCGCGATGCCGATCCATCAACGCGTTCACGCCGCCGTTGCTGTTGAGAAAGCGGATGTGACGCAGCTGATTCACCTTGTCGCCACCGATGGTTCGCATGCTCATGTGCTTCAAGTACCAGGCGACGTTGTCCTTGGAACCCGCGAACAAGCTGACTCCGGCGATGGACAGCGTGATCTTGGACGTCGAACCGAAAATGAAAGCGCGATTCGGATTGCCATGACGCGCGCACAGCTCGTCGACGTTGGCGATCTCGACGCGCTCGGCCGTGAGGTGATGCACGGCGTAGGCGTTATCCCAAAACAAACGAAAGTCGCGCGCCGCCGTCGGCATCTTGGCCAGGCGCTCGATGGTTTCGTTGGAATACACGGTGCCGCACGGATTGCTGTATTTGGGCACGCACCAAATGCCTTTGATCTGCGGATCGGCAGCCACCAGCTTTTCGACCACGGCCATGTCGGGGCCGGTGTCGAGCATGGGCACCGGAATCATTTCGATGCCGAACTGGGCACAGATGGAAAAGTGTCGGTCGTATCCCGGCACCGGGCACAGGAATGCGACGCGCGATTCGCGCGACCAGGGCTTGTCGCTGTCGACCGTGCCTTTGAGCAGCGAATAGACGACGGCGTCATGCATCAGCGCCAGGCTGGCGTTGTCACCAATGATCACGCGATCCGAGCTGACACCGAAAATCGGCGCCAACTGCGCGCGCAGTTCCGGCAACCCCTGCAGCTCGCCGTAATTGCGAGTATCCACGCCGCCAGCCAGATAGTCCGCGCCCGGCAGGGTCAGCAGCTCACTGCTCAAATCCAGCTGTTTCGACGACGGCTTGCCGCGGGTCAGATTCAGTTTCAGCTTGCGCTCGGCAAAAGCCTGGTACCGGTGGAGGATGTCTTGGTGGGCGGCGCGCAGGTCGGCAGCACCCAGGGTCGTCAGATTGGGCATGGCAGGGGAATGACCGGTTGAGGGGTTAAATTCGCGGGTGCGGATCTTAGCGGCTATTCTGACCCCATGGCATCCATCCTCATTGTCGGCGCCGGCGCGGTCGGTGCCCTGTTCGGTTCGGCCTTGGCTCGCCAGGGGGCGCAGGTGTCGGTGGTGTGCCGCTCCGATTACGACGTGGTGTCCCGCGAAGGCTACGACATCATCAGCCCCTTGCTGGGCAATCACCGCTTCTATCCGCATGAAGTCTTTCGAGAAGTTGCCGAGTGCCGGACGCCGCCGGACTTCCTGCTCCTGACGGTCAAAGTCCTGCAGGGCGTGGATCGCGCAGCTCTGATCCGTCCCGCCATCGGCCCAAGAACGGTCATCGTGCTGATCCAGAATGGTGTCGATATCGAGGCAGAAATCGCCGCCGCGTTTCCGGACAACGAAATTCTCAGCGGCCTGGCGCTGGTCGGCGTGGGCCGCAGCGCGCCCGGCATGGTGAATCACCAAACCATGGGCCAGCTGCATCTGGGGCGCTATCCCGAGGGCCATTCCGAGGCCAGCGAACGGCTGGCGGCGATGTTCAATGCCGGCGGTATCGGCTGCAAATTGACCGATAACGTGGTCACGGCGCGCTGGCAGAAGGCGGTGTGGAACGCGACCTTCAATACCGTCTCAGTCACCGGCGGCATGCTCGACACCGCGGTGATGCTCGGCACGCCCGAGTCGACGGCGTTCATTCAGCAGGCGATGGAAGAAGTGTGCGCGGTGGCCGCGGCGGCCGGGCATCCCATGCATCCGAAGCTGATCGGCCAATTGATCGGCACCACCAAATCCATGCCGCCGTACCACACCAGCATGGCGCTGGATTACAAGTACGGCCGGCCTATGGAGATCGAAGCCATCCTGGGCAACACGGTGCGCGCGGCTCGCAAACACGGCGTCAGCACGCCGATCTTGGACACGCTGTACGCGCTCACCAAGATGATCGAGCAGCGAATCGCGGCGACATAACGCCGCTCGCGTCAGGTCCCGGCGGCTTTCTTCTTCGCCTTCGGCGGCTGCTTCACGGCATGCAGCACGTTATCGGCGACGCGTGACATCCAGCCGCCCGAGTACAGCATCATCTTCAGGGTGTGCAACAACACCTGCCCCGGGCCTTCCACGGCCAGGCGGCAATCTTCCTCGATCTTGCAATTCTGCATCTCGAACAGGCCATTGCCTTCGATGATCAGATTGGTGTCTTTGAAGTGGCAGTCGACGAACACCTTGCCGTCGAGGACCACGCGCTGCCCGGTGAAGGTCTTGCCGCGTACCGTCTTCATCTTTATGTAACTTCGTAAGTTAGCGGCGCTGCGAGCGCCATGAGCGGAGGCGGTCTTTCTACACGAATGCGCCGGCTCTTGCACGGCCCGGCGCCGTAGAGGAAGCTGCCGGCCGCATGCGTTTATGTAGATTCGATACCGACAGACTCGGAGTGCTCCGCGGCGACATGGTCGTCGATGTGACCTCCGTCCTCGACTCCATCCCGGCGGCGCGCTGGCCCATCGACCCCGGCGACCTGCTGATGAGCAGCTTCGACCGGTTGCGCGGCTTGCTCGAGCAGGCAGCACTGTCCGGCGTGCCCCGCCATCTGGCGGACTGCGCCCTGAAAAGTCCCATCGCCAATCCCAGCAAAATTCTGGGCGCGCTGAAGAATTATCACCAGCCGGCCGACGACGCCGACTATCCGGTGAGCACGCTGGATCGCGACGGCCTGTTCCTCAAAGCCAGCACCTCGGTGGTCGGCCCGTCCGAGGGCATCGAACTCACCCTGCCCGGCCGACAGCACGATCACGAAGTGGAACTGGCGGTAGTCATCGGCTCCTGGTGCCGGAATGTCAGCCGCGAGCGCGCCTTGGATCACGTCGCCGGTTACACCGTGGCATTGGACATGACACTGAAAGGCAGCGAAGAACGCGGTCTGCGCAAATCGCTGGACGGACACACCGTGCTCGGCCCCTGGCTGATCACGCGAGATGAAGTTGCCGATCCCGGCGCGTTGGGACTGTGGCTGCAGGTGAATCGGCAGTCGCGTCAGCGGGGCAATACCCGCAACCTGCTCAGCGATGTGCCGCGGCTGATCGAATACGCGTCGACGTTTTTCACGCTATATCCGGGGGACATCATTCTCACCGGCACGCCGCCGGGCGTGGGCTCGGTGGTGTCGGGCGACGTCATCGATGCAGGCATCGCCGGCATCGGTTCGATGCGCGTGGAAGTGCGCTGACTCGGCTACTCACCAGGCCCCAATAGAAGACGGGGCCGCCGATGCTAATCGACGGCCCCGCGCGACCTAGTTATAAAACTAGCCCCATCCTTGGGTTGAAAATCACTTCCCCTTTCGCGGCTTTTTCACCGCCTTCTTGTTTCCCCCTGAGCGTGTCTTGCTCTTGGCTGCGGCTTTTTTCTGCGCGCCTTTTTTGGCGCCTTTCTTAGCCGCGGTCTTCTTGCTACCGGCGCCTTTGGCCGCCGGCTTCTTGCTGGACTTTTTCTTGCCGCCTTTTTTGGCGGGCGCCTTCGCAGGTGCCTTCACCGGCGCTTTCTTGGCTGGGGCTTTCTTGGCCGGAGCCTTTTTCGCCGGAGCCTTCTTGCGAGCTGGAGCTTTCTTGGCAGGCGCCTGTTTCGCAGGAGCTTCCTCGGCCGGTGCTTCGGCGGGCGGAGCTTCCTTCGGCGGCGCCTTCTTGGCTGGCGCCCGCTTGGCGGGTGCCTTCTGAGCCGGGGCTGCCGGCGGCGTATCGGCCGGCGGCGCTTCCTCGGCGGCTGGGGTTTCAGGGTCCTGCACCACCGGCGGCGGCGACTCGGAGCTGGTCAAATCGAGAGCGAGATTAGGGTTGTCTTTCACGGCTTTTTTCTCTGCAGCTTTCTTCACGGGTTTTTTCATGCTGGCGGCGGAGGCATGCGCTGCGAACAGCGCGCCCTGCGGATCGACGGCTAATACGATCCAGTCGCCACCGGGAACTTCCATCGGACCGTTGACCACCTGAGCGCCGGCGGACTTGGCTTTCTTGGTGGTCTGGTTCACGTCTTTGACATTGATATAACTCACCCAGGCCGGGCCCGGCCCGCCTGGCATGGTTCGCATCATGCCGCCGAGCTCCTTACCGTTCAGCCCGTAGATCAAATACGTGCCCATGGCGCCCATGTCGAGCTCGCGGATTTTTTCCCAGCCGAACAGGGCCGCATAAAAATCGAAGGCTGCGGCATGGTCCGCGCTCATGAGCTCGTGCCAGGAATGTTCGCCCGGCTTCGGAGCAGTGATCTTGCCGTAGTCCTGCGCGGATTCATACACGCCGAACTCGGCATCGAACGGATCTTTCAGCACCGCATGACGGCTGCCGGAGGACAACGTATCCACGTCCTTGAGCACTGCGCCGCCTTTTTGCTTCGCCAGTGCGATGGTCTTGTCGATGTCGCCGGTGCCGATATACGGCAGCCAATGCGGACGCCCGTCGTTACCGGTGACGGTGGCACCGACCGGACCGCGGGGGGCGGCGAACATTACGTAAGCAGCGTCTTGTTCCCAGGGCTGGCTCTTCCAGCCGATCGTCTTTGCATAGAAGGCGTGGGCAGCAGTGGCATCCGGCGTCACCAGCTCATGCCAGACGAACCGTCCACGGACACTCTGATCTGCCATCGCGATCTCCCTCGATGAGACTTTGTTAGGTTGCCCTAATCAGGTGGCGAAGCATGCGAGTCGATTGGCGGCTGAGCATACTCCGCTCGTTGCCGCAAAAGTAGTCAACACCGCCAACACATACTCACATTGCGCCGACGCACGCGCGTACTTGCCAAAAAATGACGATGAGGTACAACAGCACGCTAGGAATTTCGCATCGGCAACGCACCTCGTAACGGATCTCATGATCGTCACACCTGAAGCGCGGCACACACGTCGCGCATTCTTGGGTCTCTTCGGCGCAATGCTCGTCGCCTCGCTGCCATCGGCAGCGGCAGTGGCGGAGACACCGCCGTTACAAATCTGGTTCATCCGGCACGGCGAGAGCGAGATCAATGTGCCCGGCAATCCGCGCCTGGTCCCCGACGGCGGCATGAGTTACCCATTGACCCGTCGCGGTGTGGAGCAGGCACGCGAGCTCGCCGCGACGTTGAACGGGGAGCCCATCACCAAGATCTACACCAGCACCCATTTGCGTGCCGTTCAGACTGCGGATGCGGTGGCGTTCGATCACACCCTGACCCTGTCGCTGGCCCCCGAGGCCGTGGAAATCGACTTCGGCCTGACCCCCGACTCGACGCAGGATGTCCGCGCTGTTTACAACGATCTGGCGCGTAAGTGGCTAATCGAAAAAGACCTCGAAGCGCGCAACGGCCGGGGCGAGAGCTTCGGCGAAGTGCAGCGCCGGTTCCTGCCGTTTGTCCGCGAAGTCATGAACCGTCACGCGTTGGACTCGGGCATCGTCGTGATCGTCGCGCACAGCGCCACGCTGGGTTTCATGGTGCCGGTGCTTGCCAACAATGTGCCGGCGGATTTCGCCCTGCGCCATCCGCTACCCAACACCGGCATCATTAAAACCGAGCTGCGCGACAGCCGGCTGGTGTGTACCGACTGGGCCGGCATCACTACCTTTGGTGAATGAGCTGCGCTGACGCTACCATGCCGCCGCACGATTGAACGGGGGCGTGCGATAGCATGATAAACAAAGCGTTTTGGATTCTGGTGGCGCTGATCGGCGCCTATGCAGTCGGCGGTATCGCGCTCCATCGCGGCGAAACCATCAATGCCATGTGGATCGTGGTGGCCGCGCTGTGTATCTACAGCCTCGGCTATCGTTTTTACAGTGCGTGGGTGGCCGCCAAAGTATTGAGCGTCGATCCGACGCGCGCCACGCCGGCGATCCGGCTGAATAACGGCCGCGACTTCGTGCCGACCCATCGCTGGATCGTGTTCGGCCATCACTTCGCCGCCATCGCCGGCCCCGGCCCACTGATCGGCCCGACCCTCGCCGCCCAATTCGGTTACCTGCCTGGCACCTTATGGATTCTGGTGGGCGGCGTGCTCGGCGGCTGTGTTCAGGATATGACCATCCTGTTCCTGTCCACGCGTCGCAATGGCCGCAGCCTGGGCCAGATGGCGCGCGACGAACTCGGACCGGTCGGCGGTTTCGCGGCCATGCTCGGCACGCTGACCATCATGATCATCCTGATCGCGGTGCTCGGCCTGGTCGTGGTCAATGCCATGAAACACAGCCCCTGGGCCACCGCGACCGTGTTCGCCACCATCCCCATCGCGGTGCTGGTCGGCGTCTATCTACGTAACATCCGGCCGGGCCGCGTGCTGGAAGGTTCGCTGATCGGCCTGGCACTGCTGTTGTTCGCAGTGGTCGGCGGCGGCTGGGTGGATTCGCATCCGGCGCTGCGCGAGCTGTTCAACCTCGAAGGCAAACCGCTGGCTTGGTTCGTGATCGCTTACGGCTTCATCGCCGCCGTGCTGCCGGTGTGGCTGCTGCTCGCGCCGCGCGATTACCTGTCCACGTTCCTGAAACTCGGCACCGTGTTGCTGCTGGCCTTCGCCGTGATCCTGATGCGGCCGGAAATTCATATGCCGGCGGTCACACAGTTCATCGACGGCAGCGGTCCCATCTTCGGCGGCGCGCTGTTTCCGTTCGTGTTCATCACCATCGCCTGCGGCGCCATTTCCGGCTTCCATGCGCTGGTCTCCAGCGGCACCACGCCCAAGCTGATCGGCAATGAAGGCGACGTGCGACTGATCGGTTACGGCAGCATGATGCTGGAGTCGGGCGTGGCCATCATGGCCATGATCGCCGCCACCCTGCTGCAACCCGGTGTGTACTTCGCCATCAACAGCGCCCCCGGCGTGGTCGGCGCCACCGCCGAAGCCGCAGTCGCCACCATCTCGAGCTGGGGCTTCCCGGTGACCGTCGAACAAATGTCATTCCTTGCCAAGGAAATGGGCGAGTCGACCTTGTTCGCACGCACCGGCGGCGCCCCGTCGCTGGCGGTGGGCATGGCCAGCATTTTCTCCAGCGCCTTCGGCCAGAGCATGCTGGCCATCTGGTATCACTTCGCCATCATGTTCGAAGCGGTGTTCATCCTGACCACGCTCGATGCCGGCACCCGCGTCGGCCGCTTCATGCTCCAGGATGCATTGGCCCATGTATGGAAGCCGTTCGGCGAAACCTCGTGGTATCCGTCGGTGCTGATTTCCAGCGCCCTGGTGGTCGCCGGCTGGGGTTACTTCTTGTACATCGGCGTGGTCGATCCCAACGGCGGCATCAACATTCTGTGGCCGCTGTTCGGCATCGCCAATCAGCTGCTGGCCGGCATTGCGCTGTGCGTGGCCACCGGCATCCTGATCAAGCAAGGCAAAGCGCGTTATGCCTGGGTGACCGGTGCGCCACTGGTGTGGCTGGCCATCGTGACCACCACCGCAACTTGGGAAAAAGTAGTGTCGGCCGATCCGCGCATCGGCTTCCTCGCCGCTGCCGATCAAATGGCAGCCAAGCTCGCCGCCGGCACCTTGCCCGCCGCGCAGGCCGCGGTCGCGCCGCAATTGATCTTCAATCAGCGGCTCGATGCGGTGCTGGCGGTGTTGTTGTCGGCAATTCTATGGGTGGTCATCGCCGACATGCTGCGCGTAAGCTTGCGAGTGATGCGGGGTCAGCCCGTGCCTCCGAACTCGGAGGCTCCTTACGTCAAGGCCAGCGCGGAGGCGGCTTGAGCATGCAACGACTGAAACAGCTGCTGCGCTCGAGCTGGCACCTGGTCCGCACGCTCGCCACCGATGACGCGTACGACAAGTACCTGACTCATCATGCCCAGGCTCACGGCGACTGCTCGCCGTTGAGCCGTCGGGCGTTTTATCTACAACAGCAACAGAGCAAATGGACCGGAGTGTCGCGCTGTTGCTGACTGAATTGCACAGATAGCACCTATCTGTGCCAGGACTGCGCCAGCGCTGCATTGTTATGATGCGCGCCCACTTACGCGGGCCTACATCGTGACTGAAATCAACGCGGATACCTGGACCTGGAATCGACTGTCGCGCGGCGAGCCGACCTTTTGGTTGAACAGCGGCCGTCCCATTCCCCATGAAACTCCGCCGAGCATCGGCCTGCGCGACATCGAAGACGCACGCGCCCGCTGGGAACGTTTCGCACCGCTGCTCAAGGCGTTGTTTCCCGATCAAGTCACCGACGGCATCATCGAATCGCCGCTGATTCCCGTACCCAAGCTCGCTGCTCGTTACTTGCCCGAAGAGCATCGCGATGCCAGCAGCCGCATCTTCGTGAAAGCCGATCATGCGTTGCCGGTCGCCGGCAGCATCAAAGCTCGCGGCGGCATCTATGAAGTGCTGTGCCTCGCCGAGCGCGTCGCGCTGGCCGAGAAGATCATCAGCGGTCATGACGACGATTACTCGAAGCTCGCATCGCCTCTGGCTCGTGAGAAGTTCGCTCGCTATCGTTTGCTGGTCGCCAGCACCGGCAACCTCGGCTTCGCCGTCGGCACCATGGGCCGCGCGCTCGGCTTCGAGACCACGGTTCACATGTCCAGCGACGCCAAGACCTGGAAGAAAGATCGGCTCCGCAAGCTGGGCGCCATCGTGGTCGAACACGCTGCCGACTACACCAGCGCCGTCGCCGCCGCCCGCTCCGAAGCGGCCGCCGCCGACAACGCTCACTTCGTCGACGATGAGCAGTCGCTCGAGTTGTTCCTTGGCTATTCAGTCGCTGGCTTGCGAGTGGCCGAGCAGCTGAAGAAGGCCGGCATCGAAGTCAGCGCCAAGAAGCCGCTGTGTGTGTATTTGCCCTGCGGCGTCGGTGGCGCTCCCGGCGGCGTGCTGTTCGGCTTGCGAGCTGTGTTCGGCGATAACGTTTGGGGCTTCTTCGCCGAGCCGACTGCGTCGGCCTGCATGCTGATGCGCTTGATGTCTCAGCTGCCGCCGGAAGCATCGGTGTATGACATCGGCTTGGACAATCGCACTGAGGCGGACGGGCTTGCTGTCGGTCGTGCGTCGGAGTTGGTTGTTGCTGCGGTTGGCGAACATGTGAAAGGCGCTTTCACCGTCGCCGACGACGAAATGTTTCGCTGGGTGGCTCGCGCTCAGCGCGAAGAAGGCCTGCGGTTGGAGCCTTCGGCTGCCGCCGGCTTCCCGGGCGCGCTTCAGCACATCTGGACGGTGCCCGCACCGGAAGTCGCTAACGCAACCCACCTCATGTGGACGACCGGCGGCAGCATGGTGCCGGACGAACAGTATCAAGCGATGCTCGCCCGCGGCGTGGCTTTGACCGCTAACGAATAAGACAGGGCAGGAGGCGCCGGGACCACCGGCGCCTCCTTCGATCAGACCACAAACCCCTGTTTGACGATCGGCAGCTTCCGCAGCCGCTTCTTGGTCGCCGCATAAATCGCATTACAAACCGCCGGGGCGACCAGCGCAGTGGCAGGCTCACCCATGCCACCGGGCTTCTCATCGCTAGACAGCACATGAATCTCGATAGACGGCGCCTCATTCATCCGCAGCAGCCGATACTTATCGAAGTTCTCCTCCTGCACTCTGCCATTCACCACGTTGATCTCGCTGAACAGCGCCGCGGTTAACCCAAACACGATGCTGCCCTCAGCCTGAGCGTGCACGATGCCAGGATTGACCATCTGCCCGCAGTCGATCGCACACACGATGCGGTGGACCTTGAGCTTGTCGCCCTCCAACGAAATCTCCGCGACCTGTGCGAGATAAGTGTCATACCCCGACATCAAAGCGACACCCTGAAAACGACCCTGCGGCGGTCGACCCCAGTTCGCTTTGTGAGCCGCCGCATCGAGCACCGACAACCAACGCGGTTGTTTGCTGAGCAGCGAGCGCCGGAACTCGACCGGGTCCATGCCCGCCTCCGTCGCCAACTCATCCATGAAACTCTCGACGGTGAAACAGTTCAGCGCATGACTGACGGACCGCCAATAGCCAACGTCCAAACCCACTTCGTGCTGCAAATAATCGATATATAAATTCGGCACGTCATACGGAAAGTTATGTGCCGCCTCGACCGCGAACGGATCCGGCGTTCCTTGTGGCACGGCGCCCGGCGCCCAGCGCGCGGTGATGGAAGGTGCGACCAAATGCACTTTCACAGTATCCAACTTGCCGTTCGCATCGAACGCACCGGACAACGAGTTGCGCGCCGGCGGCCGATACTTGTCATGCGTCGTATCGTCCTCACGTGTCCACAACACCTTCACCGGTTTGTTCAGTGCCTTGGCGCACTCCACCGCTGCAGGAATGAAGTCCACATCCAACCGCCGACCGAACCCGCCACCCAGAAACGTCGTGTGTACGAACACTTTCTCAGGCGGCAATCCAGCTGCCTTCGCCGCCGCGCCTTGCGCCATCTGTTGCACCTGAGTCGGCGCATACACATGACAGCCATCCTCGCGAAATTCGACCGTGCAGTTCTGCGGCTCTAACGTCGCATGCGCGAGCATGGGCAATTCATAAACCGCCTCGACGCGCCGCTTGTTCGCCTTCCAACCCGCGTCGGCGTCGCCTTCCTTACGCACATCCAAACCCTTGCCGCTGGACGCCGTCTTCAAGCCGGCAGCGATAGCCGCGTTGTTCAGCTTGGCCGTCGGCCCAGGATTCCATTCGATCTGCAAAGCATCGCGTGCCGTCTTCGCTTGCCACCACGAGTCGGCGACCACTGCGACACCCGACGATGTTTGCAACACCTCACGCACGCCCGGCATGGCCTTGGCTTGGTCGGAATTGAAACTCTTCACCGTGCCTTGCAACTCCGGCGGTTGCGCCAACGCGGCGTACAACATGCCCGGCAATTTCACATCGATGCCGAACTGCGCACTGCCATCGACCTTCGACGGCGTGTCCAGGCGCTGCATGGTCTTGCCGATGTATTTGAAGTCGTTGCGCCCTTTGACTTGCACATTCTCCGGCGGTGGCAACGCTGCTGCGGCTTCAGCCAACTCACCGAACGATTTGCGACGACTGGTGAACACCACATAGCCATCGGCGACCGAGCACGACTGCGGCGGAGCGCTCCACTCCTTGGCAGCAGCAGCGATCAATCGAGTGCGCGCTTCAGCGCCAGCCATGCGCAACTTGTCCCAAGCTTCGCGCACGCTTGTGCTGCCACCAGTGGCTTGCGCGCCCAGCAACTTGTTTACGTAGTCGGCGCCCGGCGGTGCGAATTCAACTTTGATCGTGGTCGGCGCCACGCCCAACTCTTCGGCGATCAGCGTCGGCAGCGCGGTGTACACGCCCTGGCCCATTTCCGACTTGTCACAAAACATGGTGATGGAGCCGTCGGTGCCGATCTGCAAAAACGCATTGGCCTTGACCAGCTTGGGCGGGCCGAGTTGTTTGACCGCTTCTTCCGGTTTGCTACAGCCGGGAATGTAACAAGCGATTACCAAGCCGCCGGCCACCGACGCGGTGGATTTGAGGAAACCGCGGCGAGACAACTCGCCTTGCATGGAACGAGATGAAGTTGCCATGTCAGCCACCCTCCCGGCCGGTCTGACCGCCGGCCAGCGAGGCCGCGCGATGAATCGCCTTACGAATGCGTGGGTAGGTACCGCAACGACAAATGTTGCCCGCCATGGCGGCGTCGATGTCCGCATCGCTGGGCTTGGGATTTTGTTTCAGCAAGGCCACCGCGGACATGATTTGTCCGGACTGGCAGTAGCCGCATTGAGGCACATCGATTTCCATCCAGGCCTGCTGCACCGGATGGCTGCGGTCCGTCGACAGACCTTCGATAGTAGTGATGGTTTTACCGGCAACGCTTTCCACCGGCGTAATACAAGCGCGCGCTGGCGCGCCGTCGATATGAACTGTGCAAGCCCCGCACAGCGACATGCCACAACCAAACTTGGTGCCCGTCAGTCCCAGCGTGTCGCGCAACACCCAAAGCAGTGGCGTCTCCCCCGAGACCTCCACTTCACGTGGTTGACCATTGACCGTGAGCTTAATCATTGCAAAACCCCTCACCGGCTTAGAGTTGTGGAGCGGAATATAGGCCCGCGAGAACAATTTCACACTCCGTAGTCGTGCGATGCAAAAACCGCAACTGAACAGCGCGGCTGAACGAACAGCCAGGCTGGACACCGGGCATGCAGGACGCTCAAGCCCGGTGTGTCGTTCGGGCGCGACGGCTCGTGTCGGAATGTTTGACACCCTTTCGTGGCCTGTGTAATTAACCGCAGCTCGTTCAACGTGAGGAGTGCCGACATGGCGTTGTGGAAAGATCAGTACGGCAGGGAACAGAACACCCCCGAACCGGCCCCGGAAAAAGCCGTGGCTCCAGTCGCCGCCGTCGACACTCGCGCCCCCGCACCAGCCGCTGCCCGGCCCGCGGCTGCCGGCGAGGCCAAGGAATCAGTGCTGGCCGCCGGCCTGACCATCGAAGGCAAGATCGAAGGCACCGGCAATGTCCGCGTCGCCGGTAACTTCAAAGGCGACGTGCACGTGCAGGGCAACCTGACCATCGAGCAAGGCGCCAAGATCACTGGCAGCGTGCGCGCCAACACCGTAGTCGTCGGCGGCGAGCTGGAAGGCAACATCGATGCGGCCACCCGCGTCGAGTTGTTACAAACCGGCGTGCTGAACGGCGACCTGAAGGCCGGTTCGCTCACCGTCGCCGCCGGCTCGCGGATGCGCGGCCGCGCCGAATTCGGTTGGGAAGACAAGGGCGGCAAGTAACCCCGATGCCCGTGATGAGTACGGGAAGGTCGGCTGCAGCGGGCAAGACGCGCATCTGCCCTCACTGCAAGTCGACCATTCTCGAAAGCGCGAGCATCTGCCCGGCCTGTCAGCATCACCTGCGCTTCGATCCCAAGGCCGCGGTCGAGCGGCGAGCGCAGGCGACGTTCTCAGCGTTGCGGGTGGAAGGTGCATTCCGACATCCGCCGGAAGGCGACCCTTGGGAATATTCCGTCGTCATTTCGGTGCGTAACGACCGCGGTGAGGAAGTGTCCCGCCAGGTGGTAGGCGTCGGCGCGCTCGGCGCCAATGAAGGGCGCACCGTCACAGTCTCGGTGGATGTGTTCAAGCCACCGGAGAAATAGCGCAAACTGGCGCCATGCCACGTTTGTACTTGGTTCGCCACGCCAAGCCCGCCGCGTCCTGGGGCGAAGACCCCGATCCGGGCTTGGATGCCACCGGTTTTACGCAAGCCCGCGCCACCGCCGAAAACCTCGCCGGCTCGTTGTCGCGGCTGCCGCTCTACACCAGCCCGATGCGTCGCTGTGTCGAAACCGCGCAGCCACTGGCGCAAATGTGGTTCAGCCACGCCGAGCCGATGCCGTCGGTCGCTGAAATTCCATCGCCGCCCATCGGGCTGGCTGAACGTCACGATTGGTTGAACGCGTCGATGCGCGGCACCTGGCAGCAACTTCATAAAAATGCGCCGCCGGGTTCCATCGATTATTTGCAATGGCGGCGCGCGCTGACCGAATCGTTACTCGGCATTCAACACGACTGCGTGATCTGTACTCACTTCGTCGCCATCAACGTCGCCGTCGGCGCCGCGCAGAAAAGCGATCAAGTGGTGTGCTTCCGTCCCGACCATGCGTCAGTGACGGTGGTAAGTAACGACAAAGGTCGACTGCGCTTGGTCGAGTTGGGCCGTCAGGCCGATACGCTGGTACTCACTCGACAGTAACTGGCGCCGCGGCCGGCGTCGGATACGACACGCGCTGTTTCAATTCGTCGATCTGACTTTGCCATTGCTCGCGCTCGGCGTCCGACTTGGCCAGCCACCAATCGCGCACCGCCTGATTGTCATAGGGCAACGCCCAGTCGCGATACTTTTCGAACTCGCTCTTCGGAAAGTCGTTGGCGAGGCCCTGCACATACTTGTCGAAGAAGCCGCGCACGAAATCGTTCTGCGCACCGATCATCACCTCGGTGGGCGTCGTGCCCAACATGCCGTCGCGCACCGGCCGTCGCATGAACAGCGTGAAATCCGAGAAGCCCAGATGCGCCGCCTCTTTCATTTGTAATCGATAGACGTCGCGCAACTCGCCGGCGTTCTGGAAACGCTCGTACGAAAAGTCGTTGAAGCTGCGCACGCCGCCACTCGTGTCCTTATTGAACATGCGATACATGCCGCGCATGTCGGAATGAAACA
>NZ_JAEUPY010000600.1 GCF_016790065.1 Steroidobacter sp. | reverse complement strand
TCAAGCTGAGCATCATGCCGATGGCCGCCGCCGAGAATCCCCAGTGCCAGGCAACCCGCTCACCGAGATAACCGACCACGAACGTGCCGAAGATGCAGCCTACGTAAACGGCCACGAAGAACATGCCGAACGCAGCTTCTCTGCGCCGATCGCCGGGCTGGTAGAAATGACTGACGATGGATGAAATGGTCGGCTTGATCAAACCGGTGCCGATCAGGATCAACACCAAGCCGCCCATGAAAGTGCTCGACACCGCGCGATAGATCGTTTGCACCATCGTCGCCGACATGCCGTGCCGTGACGCCGCCGCGTTGAGCTGCTGCCATTGCTCGACGCTCAGTGACCAATGTCCCAACGGAACGCCGGCGGCGCTCCAGATGGCTTTCACGTCGACACTCAGAATGTGACTCGCCAAAGCCGGCACGGCAGCGGGACCGGCCAGACACAGATGCCCAGCGACGATCAGCCAGCCACCGATCAGGATGCAACGACGCTCGCCCCAATAGTTGTTGGCGATCCAACCGCCGAACAACGGCCCTACGAACGCGGCACCGACGTAGACGCCATACAGGCGAATGGCATCGGGATGCTGCCAGCCGAAGCCGCCACGATCGGCATCGGCTGTCAAAAACAGCACGAAGATCGCCATCAATCCCCAGTAGCTGAAACGTTCCCAAAACTCGGTGAACGCCACCAGGAACACGCCGCGGGGATAGCCCCACGGCGGCACCGTTTCAGACGGACCGTGCAACGCTGCTCTCCATCAGATGATTGCACAAGGTCACCCAATCGAAGACCGGTCGGCCGAACTCTGCCTTGATATGAAACCGGAACCGAGGAAAGCCGGTGCATTCGAGCAACCAATGGGTGATGTCCGGATGCTCATTCCAAAGTCGGCGCGCTGCGCCCATGACATCACGCTCCAGCGCAACCCAATCAGTGGTGGTTTGCTCGGAGATCCAATTGCGCCAGCTCACCGTTCCTTGGATGCCTGCCACTGCCATTGGCGGCAGCGACTCGGTATCCAGGCCGGCCCAGCGCAGATGATTGCGACTGAACCGATCGGCATCGAAACACAACAAGCCGATCTTGCCGTGTGCCGGCAACATGCTTCGAAGCAGCGGCAACTGCAGAAGACTCGAACAAGCCACGGGAATATTCACCGCATCGCGTACTGCCTTCTGAAACGCCACCGCGTAACCGCAATGAGCCGTGATCGCGGCCGCACCGGCCGCTTCGAGTTCTCGAGCAGCAGCGACGAATGCCGATTCCAGTGCCAGGTTGCCACCCACCACTTCGCGTGCCCAGGCATTCGGCACGGCCTTGGTAAGTGTTGGATAGGCAAACCAGTCCGCATCATCGAAACCGTCCGGCGGCGGTGGCTCGGCGCTGTACGGATCGGGCAAGGTCAGGATGCCGAGGGCTCGCAGTCTTCTACTCATGACCACCTCACCGTGTCGAGCACGGGCAGCAGCAGATGCGACGGTCGCTTGGTGTCGTGAAAAATTCGGTTGTGGGCCACGACCAGGCGGTTGTCACGGAAGTTGTTCCACGCACCGGAGTTGGTATTTCGGTCGTAACGTGGAAACCAACTGCTCATCACTTCGAGACGAATCCGATGTCCCGGCAGGAAGCGCACGCCGCAGGCATCCATGTCGATCTCAAACGGGTAGACGGTCTCCGGCTGGAGCAGCACCGGCCGTTCGAGCGATTCACGGAATCTCGCACGCAAGGCGCCATGGCACAGGAACCTCGCCTCGCCGTTGGGATGCACATCGACGAGACGAACATGCCAATCGGTATCGAGCGCGGATGACGAGGCGTACAACACACAGCGCACCGGGCCGACGACATCGAGCGGCGCGCGGAGCACCGCACTGGTGTAGCAAAGCGTGTCCCTGCGACGCGTGACCGGAGCATCGTCCACCGGGCCGTGACTCAAGCTCCAGAACGAACCCACTGGATCGGCAGGATCGTAGCGATACCCGTCCGACGGCTCTCGTCGAGGCTTATCGATCGACAACGCGCCATCGCCTGCCGCCGAGTTGGCGCTGCCTTTGGAATGCAAATAGAACGGCGTCAACTTCGTTCCTGGCAGCGGCCACTCGTTGCCACTGCGCCATTCATTCGCACCTATGACGAAGACCTGCACGCGCGGATCTTGGTCGATGCCGTTGCGAACGCCTTTGAGCCAGCGATCGTGAAAGCGCACCCGATAGTCATCGAGGTTGACCACGGCTTGCGCACCGAAATCGATGCCGTCGAGCGCACGCTTGCGATTCACGCTGTGCGTCCAAGGCCCGATGATGAGTTGTTGAGAATCGCGAATCTGAGCGGTTGTCCCGTAGCGCCGCAGCCCGCCGAAGTTCAGCGGGGCGCCAGGAAAGTTCATATCCCACCAACCGGTGATGTTGAGCGCGGCCACCTGCATCTGCGGCCAGGCGTGCTGATAGGACGAGGCGCGCCAGAAGTCGTCGAAGTTGGGATGATCCATCCACTCTTCCCACCACTTCGAACTGCTGCCGGCTGCCTGCACCGCCGACGCCAACGGCACCGCATCGAAGTAGTCCTTGCGTTCCTCGTAGACCTCGTAGCTCTCGCCGAACTGGAAGGTGCGACGACCCATCCATTGCATCCATTCGCTCACCGGCAACAGGAAACAGCCGTGGCTGATAGGCTCGTTGATGAAGGCGTCCGGCGGCGAGACGCGCGGGATGATGGACTTCAGATGCGGAGGTGCATCCATGGCCGCAAACCATTGCGTCTGTCCGCCATACGAA
>NZ_JAEUPY010000560.1 GCF_016790065.1 Steroidobacter sp. | reverse complement strand
CGACCCCTTTGATGATGTTCGTGAGCATATTCGTGCCGGTTTGATTGAGGGATCCGTGCCCTCCATTGCGGTAGCGGTAGCCAAGGACGGAAAGGTTATCTGGGAGGAGGGTTTCGGTTGGGCGGATCGTGAGAGACGCATTCCTGCGAGCGAGCATACGATGTACTCGCTGGCATCGATCTCCAAGCCCATCACTGCTACGGGGTTGATGACGTTAGTGCAGGCGCGAAAGGTCAGACTGGATGCTCCGGCGAACGACTACCTGGGGAACGCGAAGCTTCGCGCTCGTGTCGGTAGTGCGCTTGATGGGACGGTGCGTCGCTTGGCTGATCATACCTCCGGGTTGCCACTGCACTACCAGTTCTTCTATGCCGATGAGTCTGCTGTGGTGCCGTCGATGGATGAAACCATCCTGCGCTATGGAAATTTAGTGACAGCGCCCGGAGAAAAATTCAATTACTCCAACCTGGGCTATGGCGTTCTGGATCACATCATGGCGCGAGTCTCGGGACTGACTTACGCAGAGTTCATGCGTCGAGAAGTGTTCATTCCGTTAGGCTTGACGAGAACGTCGGTGGGCGTGGGTGCCGGATTGGAGCAATACACGGCAACGCGATACAGCACAGAGGGGCAGCCACTTCCCTTCTATGATTTTGATCATCCCGGTGCCTCTGCAGTTTTCTCCAGTGCGCACGACCTGGTGCGTTTCGGTCTCTTGCATCTGAAGACGCTCCAGCGCGATCAGCGAGCCATTCTGACGGATGCCGCCATCGACGAAATGCAGCGCCTGCCGGCCGGAGGCAACGGCGATGG
The DNA here is from genome assembly GCF_016790065.1 of Steroidobacter sp. Taxonomy (GTDB): domain Bacteria; phylum Pseudomonadota; class Gammaproteobacteria; order Steroidobacterales; family Steroidobacteraceae; genus Steroidobacter. The sequence continues at coordinate 2,101 of NZ_JAEUPY010000560.1, read as the reverse complement.
CTATGGATTGGGGTTCTTCATTGACGACCGCAGCGGCGTACGAGTCGTGAGTCACAACGGTGGCATGCCAGGCGTGGCAACGACCCTGCGACTCTTCCCTGAATCGAAACTCGCCATCGCGGTGCTGAGTAATTCGGATTCCAGATTGCCACGTTCCACGGCAGAGCGTATCGCTCAGATTCTGTTGCCGCAGATCAAACCGATCGCCGGCAAGTGGCCAGAGCCGAAGCCATTTACTGCGCCCCCTGATCTTCTGGGAGTGTGGCGGGGCGTGTTGGAAACCTATGCGAAGAATGTGCCGCTGGAGTTGCGCTTCATGAAGGACGGTGATGTGCATGCAAGCGTGGGCGGCGAACACGTCTTGCTAGTGAATGATGCCACTTTCACCGATGGGCAGTTTGCTGGGGTCATCGAAGCCCGTCTCGGTACGCCTGATGCGGATCGGCTAGGGACGCGTGTTTCTTTCTCCTTGAAGCTGCGTGGCGATGTTCTCAACGGTGGGGCAACGGTTCAGCGTGACGCTAACAGTCGGCGTGAACGGGGTGCGCTGACGCATTGGGTTGAGTTGCGACGGCTGCCAGAGCTGGTTGGACGCTAGCTGCATTTCTTTAGGAAACCCCATGATGATCTCAAGAGTTTTCGGTTTGGCCGTCGTATCGATTGTCGTATCGATAGTCGTATCGATACTGGGGTGTGTGCCTTTGATGGCACAGACCAGTATGACGCCATCACTGACCGAGCCTGCGGAGCGCTCGGGCGTGTATGCACTAACGAATGCCCGCGTGGTTGTTCGGCCTGGGCAGGTGCTGCCCTCTGCCACGCTGGTGGTGCGCGATGGATTGATTGCGGCCGTCGGTGGCCGTGTTCGCGTACCGGCCGATGCACAGGTTGTGGATGTTGCCGGCGCGACGGTGTTCGCAGGCTTCATCGATGCGCAGGGGATCGTGGCAGACCAGCCAGACTCGACGTCATCCCAGGCACCACTCGTAGGCTCCGTGAGCACATTGGTTCGGCCGCAGCGCGAAGTCAGCGATGTGGCTTGGCCCGGCGCAAAGCGTCTACAGGGACTGCGCGACAGCGGCATCACCAGCGTGCTGCTGCGTCCCGGCAGTGGGATCTTCCGGGGTCGTGCGGCGCTGCTGAACACCTCCGGCGTATCGCGGTGGGATCAGTCCTTGGTGGCGAGCGCTGTGGCGCAAGTAGCTTCCTTTGAGACCCATCCCAATACGCAAGTTGCTGCGGAGGACGTCTATCCCCAGAGCATCCGTGGTTCGATCGCCGTGATTCGTCAGAGCCTGCTGGACGCTCAGTGGCAGCGGGACGTTCTGGCCTGGCACCGTCGGCAGGGGCGGCAGTCTCTTTCTCCACCGGTTGCGCAGCCGGCACTGAGTGCGCTGGCCGAAGTGCTCGATGCAGGTCAGCCGATGTTTTTCGAGGCTCCGGATCAGCTGGACTTCGAACGCATCGCCAGTCTGGGGCAGCAGTTCAAGCTGCGCTGGGTTGCGTTGGGCAACGGCTACGAATACCGCTACGCACAGGTGCTCAAGGCAGATGCCGGTGCGGTGATCGTTCCGCTGGTATGGCCGCAGGTTCCTGCGGTGCTGGATGATGAGGCCGCCCTGCAGGTATCGCTTGCGGACATGGAGCACTGGCAGTGGGCGCCGTACAACGCACGAGTGTTGGCCGAGAGCGGAGTGACCTTCGCGTTCACGAGCGCCGGGCTGTCCGATCCGCCAGAGCAGTTCCTGCGGCGGGTACGCGAGACGGTGGCGCGGGGACTGGATGAACAGACCGCGCTGGCTGCACTGACCACCGTGCCGGCCCGGTTGCTGGGCATGCAGGATCAGTTGGGTACGCTGGAGCCGGGCCGTCGTGCGCAGTTCTTGATCGCCGATGCGGATCTGCTGCGCTCGGCCGCGGCGCGGATCCACGAGGTGTGGGTAGACGGGCGTCGTTACGTGCAGTCGCTGCCGGCACGTGCGAATGCCGCGAGCACTGAAGCAACCTCCAAGCCTCCGCTGCCCTGAGTGTTGCGCTATCCAGCCTGAGAGTATGGCCGAGAGAGCCTGCCAGAGCAGCCGCAGTCACTACACCTGCGCAA
>NZ_JAEUPY010000554.1 GCF_016790065.1 Steroidobacter sp. | reverse complement strand
GGCTCGTTCCCCATGTCGCGCACATTCAGCACGCCACTGGCGATGTAGTTCAGATACACCGACGGGTCGATGTGGCCATGCAGATCCCACAGCGCGGCCATCAGCGTCTTGCCGCCGCCTTCGATCCGGTGCGCCTCCGTCGGAACGATCGCTCCGGTGGCATCGATGCCGGCGATCAAGCCATCGCGCAGCAGGACGGTCACAGGCTCCGTCAATCGGCCGGACCGCACGTCAAGAATCCGCACGCCGGCGATCGCAATCGGCGCCTCGACGCGTTGTCGGAAGCGGACCGTCTCGGCGCGAATACGCTCATCCAAGGCTTGCTTCTGCGCCGAGCGTAGCACCGACAGATGTGAGATCCATTGCGTGCGCAGAATACTGAACCAGCCGGCGCCGTAGCCCACCAGCTCACCGCGCTCATCCAACCAAACATAGGTTGGCGCGATGTCGAGGCCGGCGATCTCATACAACGTCGCCGTACGGGACACGCCCTCGACAGCAAGCGCAAGTGACGCCACGTCCGTCACCTGCGCGATGCCCGCGGGTAGCAGCTCGATCCGCCGGTCCGGCCGCACCAGCGCTGCGCGTATCAGCGCCGCCCAATATTCGGGCGGGTGGTTGACTGGAAAGTAGAGCTTGCGCGGTGTCGCCGACGCCTCGCCCCGTTCCAGAGAGGAACTCCAAACTGCCCGCCCCCGCCGGATCTCGAAGCGTTCGTCGACGCTTCCTTTCATATGATTCACGCCCCGCGAGGCGTACGAGGCAAGCACGCCATCGGCGTCGAACTTCATGTCGGTGGTCGTGTCCGGGCCGCGACCGCGATCGTTATATTTGAAATGAACCGACACGCGACCATCGGCAAAGACCTTCACCGTCTGGGAGCCAGAGGGTTGCTCGGCAGTCAACCAAACATAGTCGCGCTGAACGACTTGCTCCGCTGTCTGCATTGCACTCGTCGTCGGTGCGAGAATCACCAACATCATCGTCACCAGCACGGATCGCACTGGCACCCACAAGCGCTCGGTCATTAAATAGGAGTTCATTGACACAGTGTTGTTGCGATTGCCGATCACGGCGCGTCGGGACGGCTTGCGGCGCCATCGAAATGAGCGACGACTCGTTGCGCGATACGGCCCATGCGATCTTCCGCATCGCCCAGCGCGCCGGTGATGCCATTCACGAAGAACGCCATCACGATGGCGCCGCTGCGCGCGTAGACGATGCCGACATCGTTGGCGATCAGTGCGCTGTCGCCGGTCTTGTGCGCCACCGGCACATTGAGAAAATGCGGCAGCCTACGACTGCCGGCGAGCTGCGAGCGCAGCATCCACTTCATCGCCGCGCAGCTCTGCTGGGAGACTAGCGTGCAACGCTCGATAGCTTCGATCATTTGTCCGGTCTCGCGCGGATTCATGTCGCCGAGCCAGAAACGCCGCTCCTCCACCATGCGTCGGTTCCAGGACAACCGGCTCTCGCGCGCCGCGGGGCTGCGCACCTTATCGACCCAGGCCGCCCGCTCGCCCACAAACAGCGCCGCATAGCGTTCAAAGAGCGGACTCTCCTGCATGGCGTACTGCAAGCCCGTGGTCTCTTCCGGCGTCAAGCGCGCAAACTGCGCATCGATCAGCGTCAGCAGCTTGCGGCGATATTCCCAACCGCGATTCAGTTTGCGTGTCTTCGGATAGCCGGAGGCGGCGAGCCAGCCGTTCAAGGCCTCGACGCCACCAATCCTCACGATCAAGAGATCGGTCGCCGTGTTGTCGCTCGTGATCACCATCTGCAACAGCAGATCGCGAATCGTGGGCGCCAGACCCGGCGAATGAAACTGCAATACTCCGGAGCCGTCACGCAGATCGGCACGCTGAATCTCGATCCGCTGATCGAGATCCAACTGCTTGCGGTCGGCGAGCTGGAAGGCGCGGATCAAGATAGCGATCTTAATGACGCTCTGACTGTTGAAAGAGTCGTCCGCTCGAATCCCCGCCACTTCGCCGGTCCCGAGATGTTTGACATACAGCCCTGCCCGCCCGGGAAAATCGGCTAGTTCAGCACCAAGTAGCTCATCGAGGCTACTACGCGCGTTACCTGCGTTCGCCGCCGCACACAGAAGCATTGCCGAGCAAGCCATCGCAGCGCGCATCCATCGGGAGCATGCAAACATTCAGAATCTCCGATCAGCCCAGCACGTCAGTGAGATAGCGCGTCCAATTCCCGCCCAGGATTTTTTCGATGTGCGCGGCGGGGTAACCGCGCTTGTGCAGCCCATGAGCGATGTTCCGGAAACGCTCGGGCCGATCCAGCTCTGCGATCCACGGTGGCCAACGCACGTTGTATTCAGGCTTGAAGATTTTCTGTCGCGATAGATACCAACTTTCTCGCGTGCTGGTGGCTTCGATGCCGAAGATGGAGTAGTCGGAAGCGAGCGCTACGTGCTCGATGCCGGCCACGTTGACGGCGTGATCGATGTGACGCAGATAATCATCGAGCGTGGTGTTCGCTGTCGGCCCGATGAAATAGCCGAGCGTCACGATGCCGATCACTCCGCCCTTGTCTGCCAGCGCCGTCAGCAACTCATCCGGCTTGGCTCGCACGTGGTCATGAACACTCTTGCACATCGTGTGCGTGAACACCGGCGGCCGGCGGCTCATAGCGATGCCATCGCGGCTGGTGGTTTCACCACAGTGCGACAGGTCCACGACCATGCCGAGTTCGTTCATGCGCTCCACCACCGCTACGCCGAAGTCCGACAGACCGGCGTCGGTGCGCTCGGTGCAGCCGTCGCCAAGCAGATTGCGAGCGTTGTAAGTCAGTTGAATGCAACGCGCCCCGGCGGCGTACAGAACCTCGAGATTGCGCACATCAGTCTCGATGATGGTGGCGTTCTGGAAACCGAGCAGCACCCCCAGGCGGCCGCTTGCCTTGGCCTCGGCAAGCTGGCTACCTCGCACGATCTTCAGCAACTGCTCGGGCCAGCGGTCGAAGCGTCCTTGCCATGCCGCCAGTTCCGCCATCGCAACCTGAAAGCCTCCGGTATTGAGACTTGCATGAATGGCTGTGATACCGGACTGCCGGTAGGCGCGGAACAGCGGCGCGGGATCGCTCCACTGATCGCCCATCGCAAGCGCATCGAAGACGATCGATTGATCGAACACAGCGTCGATCGCCGATGCGCTGGACGCGCTCCGAATCACAGCACTCACGGCCGGTGCCGACGCCGTGAGCGCCAGACCGCCTGCCGTCATTCCCAGGGCGCGAAGAAAATCGCGACGCTCGAGTATCGTGTGTCGATTGCGGCTCGTCGTCCGCTGGCGGCGTGAGTCGCTCATGATCGCTCCAGTCTTCGGATGGCCCGATTCACGCGAGGCACCAGCAATGCGAGCAGCAACGTCGCAGCGGCGATGAATCCAGCCTGCCTGAGAAAGATGCCCGTCAACTCATCGAGCGCGCCCTGACCAAACCATTGCGCAAGCTGCCCGGCTGCCTTCGAGCCCATGGCGATGGCGATGAACCACAGACCCAACGTCAGACCCACGAGTTTGCGTGGCGCGAGCTTCGCAACGTTGCTCTGGCCAACGGGGTTCAGACACAACTCTCCCAGCGTCTGTGTGAAGTACACCGCCAGCAGCCATAGCGGACTGACGGGTCCCAGCACCGCGGCATGCGCAGCCGCCGCCATGATCACGAAGGACAGCGATGCTGCCACCAGGCCGAAGACCGCTTTGCTGGCACTGGAAGGTTGTCGGTGGCCGAGACGCAGCCACACCGCAGCGAACAGCGGTGACAGCAGAATGACGAACGCAGCGCTCACCGACTGGAACCAGGCGGATGGAAAGTCCCAACCAAAGAACTGCGTTCGCGTATGGCGATCCGCGAACAGATTCAGCGAGGAACCCGCTTGCTCGCCCATGGCCCAGAACAGTGTCGCGGCCACGCAGAAAAAGCCGATGCTGCCCCAGCGAGCCGAGAGCTCGCGTGGCAACGAATCCGTACCGGATGATTGTTTCGGACTCGGCCCGGCCTTCGCTTCTATCTCACGGATGAGCCGCCAGGCGCGCAGGAACACGGCGAGACCCAGCACCATTCCGATCCCAGCGGCGCCGAACCCCCAGTGCCAACTCTGTCGAGGATCCAGGCCCGATGCGGCCAGCAGTAGACGAAATCCCTCGCCCTGCGCCAGGTAGCCGCAGAGCAACGGTGCGATGAAGGCACCCACATTGATGCCCATATAGAAGAGCGAGAAGCCCGAGTCGCGCCTCGGGTCATCGGCTGAGTACAAGCGGCTCACCAGTGCGGTGACATTCGGTTTGAGCAATGCCGTGCCGATAGCGACGCAAGCCAAACCGCCATACAGTGCGGCGCTCGAACCCAGCGCCAACACGAAATGCCCCGTAGCGATGATCGAACCACCGATCAACACCGTGCGTGCCGGACCGAGCATGCGATCCGCCACATAACCTCCGAGCGCGCACAGCAGATACACGGACATCGTGTAGTTGCCGTAAAGCACCGCAGCTTTCTCGACCGAGAAGCCAAGCCCGCCCTGCTCGACCGGCAACACCATGTACAACACCAGCAGGGCCCGCATCCCGTAGAAACTGAATCGCTCCCACAGTTCGGTGAAATAAAGCGTGGCCAGCCCACGCGGATGCGTATCGAATCCAGGGAGTCGAAAGAGGGCTACACGCATCGTCGATCAGCGTGCGGCTTTCAGATGCCGATCGAAGAACGCAAAGGCGCGTCGTACGCGCTCGCTCACTTGCGTATGCGTCCATCCCCCGTGGGTACCGCCCGGCTCGACCAACGCATCCACTTCGATGCCGCGCCGGCGCAGGCTTTGTCCCAACTGAATCGCCGCCTGGACCCAGCCCGCCTGATCGTCATCGCCGCTCACGAACAGAATCGGGGCGCGCCAGCGCTCCAGATGCGCGTTGGCCGAAGACTGGTAAGCGAGTTCTTCCAACACCAGGCGTTCTTTCAAACGAAACGGCAACGGCTGGCCGCCCTCGTCCAGCTCCATCTCCATCTGCCAATCCGCCACGCCGACGATGCTCACACCGGCCGCCCACAGCTCGGGCGCGCGTGCCAGCGCGGCCGTTGTGAGATAGCCGCCATACGACTGACCGAAGATGCCGATACGGTGAGGGTCGACCTCACTCTGCATAGCACATAGATATCGACCGGCAGCAATCGCATCGCGCACGTCACTACCGCCACCGCCACCTTGATCCGGCGCCGTCCGGAAATTCAGCCCATAGCCGATTCCCGCGCGATAGTTCACTGCCAGCACGATGTATCCCGACAAGACGGCACTCTGCAGCCAGCGTGCGTCGTACTTGCTCACGCCCGGCAACGCGATGTCACTCGGACCGCCATGCGCCCACACCAGCGCGGGCCGTTTGTCTTTACTCGGCGTTGTCGGTCGGAACAGTAAACCTCGCGTAACGACGCCGTCGTCGGCCTTGAGCTCCACGACTTCGGGTTGCGCCATTTCAGCGGCGGGAAAGGCGCCTGGAATGGCGGTAGAGATCAGCGGACGCGCAACGCCGCGCTCTTGTCGCACCATGATCTGGCGCGGTGTGCGGGCGGTCTCGCCAATGAAAACGACTCGCCCGTCGGGCAACGTCACCGCAGGCTCGTCATAAGGCATGCCGTCAGTCCAAATCGATTCGATGGCACCGCCCTCGAGCGGCACGCGCCACAGATCGAATCGTTCCTGCTGCTGACGATTGGCTTGAAAGAAGATCGTTCGACCATCGCGACTGATTCGCGCCGTCGTCACTTCACCTGCGCCGCTGGTGACGGGTGTCGCCGTCGCGCCATCGAGTGAGATTCGATACAGCTGCCGCCAGCCGGTTTTCTCCCAGGGAAACACCAACTGCTGACCGGCCGCCCACATCAGATCGAGGCTCTCGACCGGCGGTCCCAAGCCGCTCGATAGACTCTTCGCCAGCCCCGAGAAATAACTGCCCGGGCCGGGCTGTGCCGTCCACACCGTACGCACCGAGCCCGATGGCATCTCGGCGGCCATGATCGACCACGGAATACCCTCGCGACGTGCGCTGAAACGATAGGTTTGAACCTCTTCGCGAGTGCGAATGAACGCGAGCCACCGTCCGTCGGGCGACCACGCTGGCGCGCGATCACGATCCAGCCCCGGATTCAGATAAGTAACGCGGCGAGTGGCGAGTTCGAAGACACCGACGAAGCTGTGCGTGCCACGCTCACTGACGAACGCGATGCGCTGACCATCCGGCGACCACGCCAGCGCCCGCACCGAGCCACGAATTGTAAACGCGCGCTCAGCATCACCCGATGACAAAGCAAACAACCACACCTCTTTACCGCGCGCATAGGTCAGCGTGCGGCTGTCTGGAGAGATCCTTGGTGCATGCAAGGCCGGCGTGCTGCCGCCGGCCACTCGTCTTGGTGGCGTCTCGCCGTGGGTGTCGAGCACCCACAGCGCACGCTCCGGCGCATCGGGCGCATCCAGAGAGTTGTTGATCTCCCCTTGCGCATTCGGCCAACTACCGCGCACGTAGACCAGATACCGGCCATCGGGCGAGAGCTTCAGCTGCGAGAGTGGAATACCGTCGTCTTCACGGTAAGCCCATCGCTCGCGCGCGGTGCGCCCTGTGCCCTCTGCGATCCAGATGCTGCTACGTCCTGCGAGAGTTCTCACCCAGGCAAAAGTCGCGGCATTCTCGGCGCCGACCAGCTCCCCCACGGCTGGTAAGTTGCCGAGATAACGTTGCAGCGCTGCCGCGCTGCTCGTGTCAGCCTCATCGCAAAACGCAGCCACCGGCGCCAGCCCGATGAACGTCGCGAAGCAATAAACCAAGGCTCGGATGCGCATCATGTCTGCAGTGCCTCGTGGCACTTACAGGCTGTAGTTCAGGCGCACCAGATAGTTTCGCCCGAGCGAGGGCACCACCATGTAATTGACGAACCCGGTCCAGGCATCCTCGTCCGTGAGATTCTTGCCGAAGACGCTCAACTTGAAACGATCGTTGAGCGGATAGCTGACGCTCAGATCCACCTGCGTGTAGCTCGGTAGCTCGACGCTGTTGGTGCTGTCCACCCAACGCGTGCCCAAATGCCGAACCACGGCAGACATTTGCAGGCCGCTTAAAGCGCCCGTCTGCATCTCATAGCCGGTCAGCAGCGTGAATGAGTTCTTGGGCGCGTTCTGAAACTCCTTGCCGCGCAGCACCGCGTCGTTCGACTGGGTCACTTCCGTTTCCATATAGCCGTACGCGGCATACAGCGACCATCCTGGAATGGGATTGCCCTGCACCGACAGTTCCACGCCCTGTGAGCGCACCGCGCCGAGCGGCACTCGGTAAGTGGGATTGGCGGGGCTGATCGTGAGCACGTTGGGTTTCTCGATCTGGAATGCCGCAAGATTGCCGCTCAGACCGGAGGCGCCGAGATCCGCCTTGGCGCCGAGCTCCAATTGGGTACCGCGCTCAGGATCCACCACTGCCACGCCCGACTCGAGCTGATAGGTTCGCGGCGTGAACGATGTATTGCGGCTGGCGAACAACGAAACATCGTCGGTCAAGTCGTAGACGAGGCCCGCCTGGGTGGACCAGGCTTCAGTCTGCGATCCGGTCGATGAAAGCACGACTCCGTCGAGCCGTCGCGTGACGCTGCTGCTGGAAATATCCGAGTAACGCGCGCCGAGAATCACATGGAACTTCTGCGCCACCGAGATGCGGTCCTGCAGAAAGCCTTCGATGGTTTCCAGCGACTCATCCCGCGTTTCGAACGGTATCGGATTCGGCAGGGCCACCGTGCCGTAGACTGGATTGAAGGCATCGATGGACGTGATTCCGAACGACGCCGAACGATCGGCGATGGGTTGATCGCGGTAGTCGACACCCACCACATACTTGTGACTCAGCGGGCCGGTGTCGAATTCACCGCGCGTATCCACATGGGCCGTGAAGTTTTCTGTCGTCCTGCCATCGGCGATGAACAATGAGCGCGACACCGTGCGGTTGTCGGCGCCGACGCCGTTGGAAAAGATCGACCATTCATCATGCACCGAGCGGTTGTAGGCGAGCGCCACGTTGAGCGACTGCGTCGGCGTGAAGTCGTGCTCCAGTCTTGCCACCACGTTGCTCTGATCGTAGGTCAGCTCGGTGATGCCAGGCTCGTACGCCGGATTCCAGGAAAAAGAAATCTCGCCGAGCGGATTCGGCAACAGGGTGCCGCGGATCGGGCGACGGCCGTCGTAATAGCCTTCGGGATACTCGGTGCGTCGGAACACGCCATCGAGAATCAGCCGGGTGTCAGTCCCCAGGTCGAACTCGACCACGGGCGCCACCATCATGCCCTTCATGCGCCAGTGGTCCATGGGCGCGCCGGTGTCCTCATAAGAAACACTGAGCATCGCGCGCACCCGCTCTGTCAGCGGCCCACCCACTTCGAACGATGCGAACTGTCGCTCATGACTGCCATACTCCAGACCCAGATCGGTGTGGAATACATCGGCAGGAGTTTTGGTGACGATGTTGACGACTGCGCCGGGCTGCATCGAACCGTACAGCACGGAAGCGGGACCGGAGAGCACTTCGACACGCTCGACATTGGCCAGATCACGCATCGCGAGGCTGCTCATGCTGCCCATGGGCAACCCGTTCCACGTGGTGCTCGCGGCGAAACCGCGGATGGTCAGATTCATCAAAGGCGTGAACTGCGAGAGCAAGCTGGATGCCGTCGGGATGAACTGGATGACATCCTGCAACCGCACGGCGCCGGCGGCCTCGAACTCCTCCCGGCCGATGGCGCGCACCGTCTGCGGGATCTCTCTCGTCGTGTCGACGACACCGCGCCCGAACACGGTGACGCCATCCAACGTGGTGACGGGCCGACCGGACTCTGCCGTCGCCGCCTGATCGCCACTGGATGTTGTATGCCGAGCTTCAGCGCTCGTACCCGAGCTCGAGTTGAAGCTGACCGTTTCCGTTGATGCCACCACCGGCACGATGGTCACGGTCTTGTCATCCAGAAATCGGTAGGTCCGTTGCGTGCCACTCAGCAGCGCTCGCAG
>NZ_JAEUPY010000520.1 GCF_016790065.1 Steroidobacter sp. | reverse complement strand
TGGAACACCGAGTTCAACCAATATTCGTTGTCACTCGACCACGCGTTCTCCGATCGATTCAAGATCAATGCCTTGGTCGGCACGTCCAAGTCGGAGCTGGAGGTGGAGCGCGCCACCACCATCATTCTGGAAAACTTCGACTCGGATAATTTCGTCTACGACTTCCGCGGCAACCCGCAGCGGCCATTCATTTCGTATGGCTTCGATGTGACCAATCCGGCCAATTGGGTCGTCTCCGAAGTGCGCGAGCGTCCGAGCGATCAGTCGAACGAGTTCGACACGGGCCGCGTGGACGGTGTGTTCACGCTAAACGATACGTTCAAGTTGAAAGGTGGCGTGTCGTGGAAGGAATATGGGTTCGATGTGGTAGCCGGTGCGCGTGACACCACGTTGCCCATCAACAACGCCAGTTGCACTCTCGCACGACAGGCGGTTACAGCGTCGCAGGGATACCAGCAAGGCTACGGCGACAACAATCTGCCAGCCGGTATGGCGAACAGCTTCTTCGTGGCGGACGTGAAGGCGCTCGCGAATGCCCTCAACCTGTACACGAACACTGCCTGCTTCCCGTTGCGCACGCTGGCCGCCGACGTGCGCAGCGTGACCGAAGAAGATTTGGGCTATCACGTGCAACTCGACTTCGACACCACGGTGTTCGGCTTGCCGTTGCGAGGCGATGTCGGTGTTCGCTATGTCGAGACCGATCTGACCTCGACGGGCCTGCAGACCATCGGCACTCAGAACGTGGCTGTCACCGTGGATCGAAAGTACGACGACACTTTGCCAGCAGTGAACTTGGTGTTGGAACCGGTGCAGGATTTCCTGGTGCGTGGCGCGTTCTCGAAAGTGATGTCGCGTCCACCGCTGGCTTCGCTCTCGCCCGGCGGCAGCATCGGTGGCTTCTCCACCCCGCCCACAGTGACCTTCGGCAACCCCGACCTGCAGCCGTTCCGTGCCAAGGCCTACGACTTGTCGTTCGAATGGTATTTCGCCGACGAAGCGCTGGTCGCGCTGGCTCTGTTCCGCAAGGACATCGAGTCGTTCGTGGTCAACAATGTCGGCTACGCGTTCTGGTCCACGCTCGGCCTGCCGGATAGCCTGCTGGATCAAGTGCCGGCCGATCCTTCCATGCAGTTCGAAGTGCGCCGGCCGGTCAATGGTCGCGGCGGTAAGTTGGAAGGCTTTGAAATCCAGTATCAGCAGCCATTCACCTGGTTGCCCGGGCCGCAGTGGTTGAGCAACTTCGGCACCATCCTCAACTACACCAATGTCGAATCGAAGGTGAACTTCGCCGACGCGGGCGCGACGCCTCGTATTCTGAATCTGGTTGGTCTGTCCGAGCAGTCGGCGAATGTGACCTTGTACTACGACAATGACACCTTCAGTGCGCGTGTGTCGGTGGCGTATCGCGACCAGTTCATGACCAGCGCAACTTCACGTGTGCCCAACGACATCGACTTTACGGATGAGTCGACCTACGTGGACTTCTCTACCAGCTACAAGGTCAGCGATCACTTCAAGGTGTCGTTGGAGGCACTCAATCTCACGGACGAATATCGCACTGACTTGATGGATAGCACCGCCGAGCGCCTGAATAACTATGTGCACACCGGTCGTCAGTACTATCTGGGTCTGCAGTATTCGTATTGAGCGGCGGTGACATGACTGAGATCAGTCGACGCGAGCTGCTGGGCTCGGCGATTCTGGGTGCAGCGGCGGGAGCGATGCCCGCCGCTGCGCAAAGTGCTCCTGCTCCTCGAGCCTGGCGACGAGGCATCGAAGGCCAACGTCAGGCCGATCTGGGCGACGGCACGTTTTTGAATCCCATCGTGCCGGGCGATCACGCCGATCCGACCGTTCTCAAGGACGGCGACGACTACTACCTGACGTTCTCATCGTTCGACGCCTATCCCGGCGTGGTGATTTGGCATTCGCGCGACTTGGTGAACTGGCAACCGCTGGTGGCGGCGCTGACTCAACCCATCGGCTCGGTGTGGGCTTGCGAACTCATCAAGCACCAAGGCCGCTACTACATCTATATCCCGGCGCGCTGGCCGGATCGCAAGTCCACGTACGTGATTCATGCCGACAATATTCGGGGACCGTGGAGCCAGCCTATCGATCTGAATTTGCCGGATCACATCGACCCAGGACACATCGTTGGCGAAGACGGCAAGCGCTTCTTGTTTCTTAGCGGCGGCGACCGAGTCCGACTCACTGACGATGGCCTGAAGACCGATGGGCCGGTCGAGCACGTCTACGACCCGTGGCGCTATCCCGAAGACTGGGTCGTCGAAGCGTTCGCGCCGGAAGGCCCTAAGCTGCTGCGACGGGGCGAATGGTTCTACATGATTACTGCTGTGGGTGGCACCGCCGGTCCGCCGACTGGCCACATGGTGATTGTCGCGCGTTCTAAGTCTATCCATGGGCCGTGGCAGAACGATCCGGCCAATCCCATCGTGCGCACTTACTCGGCCAAGGAGAAGTGGTGGTCGCGGGGCCATGCCACTTTGGTGGAAGGGCCGGCCGGCGATTGGTGGATGGTGTACCACGGCTACGAGAATGGCTTCTGGACACTCGGCCGCCAGACATTGCTCGAGCCGGTCGAGTGGACCCAAGACGGTTGGTTCCGAGCCAAGGGCGGAGATTTGTCACAACCCCTCGCCAAGCCGGCGAAAGGTAAACCGTCGCCCAACGGCATGCCGCTGTCGGACGACTTCTCCGGCAATCGTTTCGGGGTGTTGTGGGGCTTCTACCATCCCGGGCCGAACGAGCTGGCTCGCGTGCAATATGGAACCAAGTCGTTGCGGATCGCCGGCAAAGGCTCGCAGCCCAACGATTGCTCGCCGCTGTCCTTTATTGCGCCGGATACTTCGTATCGGGTGACGGTCGCTATCGAGTTGCAGGGCGACGCGCAGGCCGGGCTCTTGCTGTTTTATAACAAGCGGCTGTACTGCGGGCTGGGGTTCGACGCGCATGGCCTGACCATGCATCGCTATGGATTGGAGCGCCGGAATAAGATGCCGCCAGGGGTCGAGCGCCGTCTGCAGTTACAGATCGAGAACGACAGTCACATCGTGACCATTCGTTACAGCCTCGACGGCAAGCACTGGAAAAAGTACGACGTGCAAATGGAAGTCTCCGGCTATCACCACAATGTGGCTTATGATTTCCTCAGTCTGCGACCGGCCTTGTATGTGGCAGGCCAGGGCGCAGCCGTGTTTCGTGACATGCGTTATGAGGCGCTAGAGAGTTCGACGAAATCATGACCAACAGCAAGTGGCGCCGTGGCGCGCTGTGTTTACTTGGGTGGGTGGCGATGACGAACCTGGCAGGGGCGGCTGAACCGTCGGCACAACCGCTGTACGCGGGTGATATTCCGGGTGCCATCGCTGCGCCGGATGAAGAAACGTTACGGGATGCCGCGGAGCCGTGGCCGTTCTATCAGAACATCTCCAAGCCGACCCTCACGGCCTATAAACCCGCCAAGCAAGATCCCAAGCGCGCTGCTGTCATCATCTTTCCGGGCGGCGGCTATCGCGGGGTGTCGATACTCAAAGAAGGTTACGACGTCGCGCGGGCATTCAACGAGATGGGCGTTACTGCGTTCGTGGTGAAGTATCGAACGCCCAGCGACAAGCACATGAAGGACAAGCGCGTCGGGCCGCTGCAGGATGCTCAGCAGGCCATCGCAAGTGTGCGGCGTGATGCAGCCAAGTGGCAGATCGATCCTGCGCGCATCGGTGTGATGGGATTCTCTGCGGGCGGGCATCTGGCCGCCAGCGCTGGCACGCTGTTCAAATCACCTGTGCTGTCGCAATGGCAGGCGTCCGAGGTGCGACCGGATTTTCTGATGCTCATCTATCCAGTGATCACGTTCACGGACGCGAGCATGCACAAGGGGTCGCGGCAGATGTTGCTGGGTGACGCGCCGTCGGCTGAGGATTCGCAGAAGTTCTCCATGGAGCTGGCGGTCAGTGCGCAAACGCCGCCGACCTTCCTCATTCATGCGGCGGACGATTCGGGCGTGCCGGTCGCCAACAGCATTCGGTTCTTCGAAGCGCTGCAGGCGAAAAAGATTGCTGCGCAGCTGATGATCTATCCGGCGGGCGGACATGGTTACGGCTTGAACAATGCGACCACTGGCGATCGCTGGATCGAACGCTGCCGGCAGTGGTTGCAGAGCCAGGGTTGGATTTCGTAGCTGCTGACGGTTCTCTGCGAGGGCCAGATGAAGGACACATCCTCGATCTCGCGCCGTGAACTGTTGGCGGACTCATTGCTGCTGGCGAGTGGCCTGAGCTTGCCTACGATGGCACATGCCGATTCCGGTAAGAGCAGCATCTTGAAAACGCACGCCGGCAAAGTTGCTGGCGTTAAAGCGCAAGGCGTGCACGTGTTCAAAGGCGTTCCTTACGGCGCCGACACTCGCAAGGCACGCTTCCTTCCGCCGCAACCGCTTGCCGCTTGGAAAAATACTCGCGATGCAGAGCGCTACGGTCCTGCTTGTCCGCAGCCAGGCTCACGCGAATCGATGAGCGAGGACTGCCTGGCCTTGAACGTTTGGACGCCGGCCTTGCGCGACGGCGGTAAGCGTCCCGTGATGGTCTGGTTTCATGGTGGTGAGTTCAGCAGCGGTTCCGGATCGAGCCCGCTCTACGACGGCACTAGGCTCTGTGTTCGTGGCGATGTTGTCGTCGTCACGGTGAATCATCGTTTGAATGTGTTCGGTCATTTGTATCTGGGGCGCCTGGCTGGGTCGCGGTACGCGTCGTCCGGCAATGTCGGTATCGTGGATCTGGTGCAAGCGCTTGCGTGGGTACGCGATCACGCCGAACTGATCGGCGGCGATCCGGAAAAGATCATGGTGTTCGGTCAGTCTGGCGGCGGTGCCAAGATCGCCACGTTGATGGCCATGCCGGCGGCCCAAGGCTCGTTCCATCGGGCGGCTACCATGAGCGGTCAGCAAATCACTGCAGCGGGCCCGCGTGGTGCGACTCAGCGTGCACGAACCGTATTAGATACGTTGAAGATCGGGCCGAGTGATGTCGCGAAGTTGAATGATGTGCCGACGGCGGAATTGGTTGCCGCGACACGCGCTAACGATCCGTCGATGGTGGGGCGAAGTGTTTACTTCGGGCCGGTGCTCGATCACTTGGCGTTACCGCGTCATCCGTTTTATCCAGACGCGCCGCCGCTGGCGGCCGACATCCCGATGATCATCGGCAATACGCTCGATGAGACTCGCGCGTTTCTAGGTAACGAACCTGGCGTGCATGAGTTGACGTGGGAGGAGTTGCCCGAGCGTTTGTTACCGCAGCTCCATGTGGATATTCAGCCGGAGTCCGTGATTGCTGAGTATCGGAAGTGGTATCCGAAGTCTTCGGCTACGGAAGTGTTTTTCGCCGCGACCACGGCGGGGAGGTCGTGGCGAGGTGCGGTGATTGAAGCGGAGCTGCGTGCTCAGCAGGGATCGCCGGTGTATGCGTATCAGCTGAACTATCGCTCGCCGCTGGAGAATGGACGCTTCGGTGCCATGCATGGCATGGACATTCCGTTGGTGTTCGACAATGTTTCTCAGCCTGGTTCGCTGGCCGGCAAGGACTCGAACGCGCAGAAAGCAGCAGAGCAAATGAGTGAGGCCTTCATTGCCTTTGCTCGGACTGGGAAGCCAGCGCATGGCGGGATTCCGGCGTGGCGACCGTATGAGTTGCCAGAGCGCGCGACGATGGTCTTCGATGTGAGGTCGGAGTTGGTCAACGATCCGAGAGGCGAGGAGAGGAAACTGTTCGCACAGGTGCCGTACATTCAGCGCGGCACGTACTAACAGCTTATTTCTTCACCCGCGGCGTCATGTACCGAAGGTCCCACTCTTTCTCATCGAACCTCTGCCTGGTTTCTTTATAGGCGGGATAACCGCCCACCTGCTCCTCGCTGTCGATAATCGATCCGCGGCCTTCGATCGTGTCCGCAACGATGCGGGCATCGACGGGATCTCGATCCCACGGCCTGGCACCAGCCTCACGAATCACCGCATCCTGCACTTCCGCAGCCGAGAGCACTTCCACACCAAACGGCAACGCTGGCTTCCCTAGCGGAATCAGCTTGGCCGACGAATTGGTATACCGCCCCTGCTTGGGCAACTCCTGGCCGCGCCAATCCACCGCAATGTTGTCGGCCTCGTAGTACTCCAGATCTCCCGAGCCACCCAGCATGAACAACGGCAAATTCGCCGGCGTCGACGGCCCACCGCGCAACACGTTGCCGATCAACACGAGTCGTCCCGTTTGATACGGCTGACCTCGCCACTCTTCAGCGATCAAGTTGTAATGAACCGCACGCGGCCCGGGGTTGTAGATCAGATTATTAATGACCATCCCACGCACGCCGCCCTTGAACAGCGGATTGCGTTCATAGTTGTGTGCGTACAAATTGCCGATGATCAGAATGTCGCTGGCATTGTCGTGAATCAGCGAGCCCTTGGAATGTTCGCCTTTCGCATGCGTGGAGTGCGCCAGCCCTTCGGCAATGATGTTGTTACTGAAGGTGATGCGATGAGACGTGCCTTTGCGCCATTCCTCCACGGTCTTGCCGGTGAAGCGTGGCCCGGACGCTGACAGGTTCTCGTCGACGGCCCAAGTCATGGAGCAATGATCGACGATGACGTTGTAAGCGCCGACGGTTGAGAACGCATCAGGCTCCCAACCTTTGCGTGGTTCCGAACCGGCGGAACCGGTGCGCACGCGAATGTGCTGGAGGACTACGTCATGAGTCAGCACGTCGATGCCGGTGCGAATCAAGGTGATGCCGGGCGAAGGTGCGGTCTGGCCTGCGATGGTGACGAACGGTTCGCGCAGCTTGATCTCATGCTTGTTCATGTCGATCACGCCGCCGACTTCGAACACCACGATGCGCGGTCCTTTGGTCTCCAGCGCTTCCAGCAGTGACCCGGGTCCGTCCGCATTCAGTGTGGTGACGCGGATGATGCGTCCACCGCGACCGCCCGCAGTTTGAGCAGCGGCGCCTTGCGCGCCGGGGAAGGCGACGGGCTGGTCCGCAGTTGCGATAGCAGCTACCAACAGCAAGACCATCGAGCCGAGTTTGGCGCGCAACGATGCCGTCTTCTTATGCATGAATCCCCCTGACACAGGCCGGTCCATTATCCCCGGTGCATTGTAAATGACACCGGTTTCCTATATACAGTTTTTGAGTCGAAAAAGTCAGGTTCGAGGGGGATACTGCGACATGAATACCGCGGTGTTACATGGGCTGCCGAACTCCGGCGCCGAAACCATTGCCGAACAATTCGTCCGCGCGCGCCTGGCGGGCCAGTCCATCCCACAGTTTCCGGGGACGGTGCCCCGCACCCTGGCCGACGCTTATCGCTGCCAGGACTTCGCCATCCAGCGCTTCCCCGATGACATCGTCGGTTGGAAAGTGGCTCGCGTCCCTGCGCCGTTCTTTCAACAATTTCCTGAAGAGCGCTTGGTCGGTCCCGTGTTCCGACGCAACCTGCGGGTGGCGCGCGTCGGGCAGGTCGTCGACTTCCCGATCTTTCAAGGCGGCTTCGCTGCTGTCGAAGCCGAGATCGTGTTGCGTGTGAATGAAGACGCGCCGGCCAACAGAACCAATTGGACTCTCGATGAAGCGGCCGAGCTGGTACGCAGCTTTCATCTGGGCGTGGAAACGGCCAGCAGCCCGCTCGCGACCCTCAACGACTTGGGGCCGGGCGCCGTCATCGCGGACTTCGGTAACAACTGGGGCGTGGTGGTGGGTTCGCAAGTCGGCGAGTGGCGTTCTTTTGAAGAACTGGTGGTGTTGTCGTTCATCGAGGATTCGTTCGTCGGGCGCGGCACGGCCTTCATTCGGCAGGGCGCGCTGGGCGGATTGGTGTTCGCGTTGAACAAGTGCGCGCAACGTGGTCGGCCGCTGCGTGCCGGCGACGTCATTTCCACCGGCGCCATCACCGGCATTCACGAGATTCTGGTCGGTCAACAGTCGCGTCATGTTTTCGAAGGCTGCGGCGAGGTTGAGTGTCGCGGCGTGCGTGCTACCGAATATGTCTCCGACGTGACTCGCTGATCGTCATGAATCGGCGCGAGCTTCTGGTCGGTATCGGTGGCGTATGTGCCAGCGGCATGAGTTTGGCCGCGCCATCGAAGTCATTCATGACGGCGGCTGATGTGCATGTCGATGGCTATCCGACCGTCGAAGCCGTGCGCTGGATCGGTAAGAAGCTGCAGCAGGAAACCAACGGTCGCCTGAACATTCGCGTCTATCACGCCGGCCAGTTGGGGCGTGAGTCCGACACCATCGATATGACTCGATTCGGCGCGTTGGACATCACGCGCGTCAACTTCGCATCGCTCAACAATCCGTTCCCACTGACCCAGATTTTCTCGTTGCCCTATGTGTTCGACTCGGTCGAGCACATGCGACGAGCCGCCGATGGCGATGCTGGCCGCGCAGTGCTGGAAGGCTTTGGTAAACGCGATTTGGTGGGCCTCGCGCTTTACGATGCCGGCTCGCGATCCTTCTACAACACGCGTCGGCCGGTGCACGAGCCCAAGGATCTGCATGGCTTGAAAATTCGCGTGCCGCCGTCGGACATTTTCATCGAGCTGGCGCGGGCGTTGGGCGCGAATCCGACGCCGCTGCCGTTCGGTGAGTCCTACTCAGCGCTGCAAACGCATCTGATCGAAGGCGCCGAGAACAACTGGCGGACGTTTCATACCAGTCGTCACTTCGAAGTGGCGCGTTATTGGTCGCAATCCTCGCACTCGCATTCGCCGGAAGCGTTGCTCATGTCCCGGCGAACTTTCGAAGCCCTGCAACCGGCCGATCGTGAGCTGCTTGTCGCTACGGCGCGCGAGTCGGTGCCGTTCATGCGCCAGCTGTGGGACCGAATGGACGCCGAGTCGCGAGACTTTGTGCTGAAAGCCGGCGTGCAGGCCAACGAAGTGGATACCGCGGCCTTTCAGCGCGCTGCGCAGCCGGTGCTGCAACGATATTTGCAGCGACAAGGCTTGAATCAGGTCTACGAAAGCATTCGAGCAGTGGCGTAACTCGCATGGCCGTCAATCAGCAAACCGGAACCCTTGTCGTGGCGCGTTTCGCTTCCGTGCTCGACGTATTAGATCGTGCGGCGCTGTTCGTTGCATGCATCGGTTTGGGTGGCATGGCGGTGGTGCAAGGTTGGCAGGTGTTCGCACGCTATGTGCTGAACGACTCGCCGAGCTGGACCGAGCCGCTCGCTCTGTTGTGTATGAGCACGACCATGATGCTGGGCGCTGCATGCGGCGTGCGAGCGAATCGTCACTTCGGCTTTTTCATTCTGGTCGAGACCGCGAAGCCGAAGTTGCGTACTGCGCTGCTGACCGTCTCGAGTCTGATCGGTGCAGCCATCGGCCTGATGCTGGCCGTGTGGGGCGCCAAGATGGTGGGCGACGGCTGGGACTATCCCATCGCCGGCGCGCCGTTCCCGCAAGGCATCGCGTATTTGCCGTTGTGTGTCGGCGGGCTGCTGATTGCGATCTTTGCGCTCGAGAAGGTGCTGATCCCGGCGCCTCAGCAGGACCTCACGGCGGAATAACACCATGGCCGTCACCATTCTGTTTGCTTCCCTGGCGCTGCTACTGCTGATCGGTTTGCCGGTCGGTTTCGCGCTGATCGCATCGTCGTTCGCGACGGTGTTGTATCTCGGATTGCCGCCGAGCGTGGTCGCGTTGCAGACAGCGGCGGGCGCGAACGCCGCGTCACTGATCGCGATTCCATTGTTCATCTTTGCGGGCGAGATGATGATGCGTGGAGGTATCTCCGAGCGATTGATCTCGTTCGCGTCATCGCTGGTTGGTCATCTGCGCGGTGGCTTGGGTCAGGTGAATGTGCTCGCGTCGTTGTTCTTCGGCGGCGTGTCTGGCTCGGCGATCGCCGACGTGTCCGCCATCGGGGGCACGATGATTCCGCAGATGGCGAAACGTGGGTTCGATAGAGACTTCGCGGTGAATGTCTCGATCACCGCGGCGCTGGTGGCGTTGCTGGTGCCGCCGTCTCACAACTTGATTCTGTACTCGGCCTCCGCCGGCGGCTCGATCTCGATTGCAGACTTGTTTGCGGCCGGCGTCATTCCGGCATTGCTCATGACGCTGGTGGTGATGACTACCAGTTGGGCCATCGCGAAACGCCGCGGCTATGCCACGGAGGCGTTCCCTGGCATGAAGGAAGTTCTGATTCGCTTTGTCGCCGCCTTGCCGGGGTTGCTACTGGTCGCGCTGATCTTCATCGGCATTCGCGCCGGCATCTTCACCGCGGTGGAGAGTGCGGCCATCGCAGTGTTCTATGCGATTCTGGTGACCGGCGTGGTGTATCGCCGTCTGACCTGGGCGCACTTCAAAGAGACGTGCATGGGGGCGGTACGCACGACTGGCTTGATCCTGTTCGTGATTGGCGCCGCCGCGTCGTTCGGTTGGCTGCTGGCTTACATGCAAGTGCCGACAGCGGCGGTCGAGGCACTGACCAGCGTGGCAGGCAACAAGCACGCGATTCTGATCATGCTGGTGATTATGTTGCTGGCGTTGGGCACGTTCATGGATCTCGCGCCCATGATCATCATCTGTACGCCCATCTTCTTGCCGGTGGCCAAGGCCTTCGGTGTGGACCCGGTGCACTTTGGCGTAATCCTGATTCTCAACGCCGGCATCGGCTTGATTACGCCGCCGGTGGGCTCACTGCTATTCGTCGGCACCGCCATCGGTAAGATCAGCGTCACGCAAGCGCTGCGAACGATTTGGCCGTTCTATCTCGCAGCGCTGACTGTGTCGTTGATCGTGGTGTTCGTGCCGCAGCTGTCGCTTTGGCTGCCGTCTCTTCTCAAGCACTAAAAGCTGCGAGTGCCTCACCGAGAGTCGCCGGGCTCTCGACCTTCGACAGCTGCGCGTAAGCGTTCTCCAGCCCAGTGCGGAACCTCGCGTTGCCGGCCAGCTCTGCGCTGAACACCTTCTCCAGGCTGAGGAAAATAGCCACGTCGCTGGCCGCATCGCCCGTGCATTTCTGGGCAAGCTCGGTGAGCTGAGCGGCGAGCGGATCCATGAGTTGCCGTTCATGCCGCACTTGCCGGCGAATGAAATGAAACCAAGCCGCGAGTGGCACACATAGCCGAGCAATCGAGCGGCCGGCGGCCAGGTTCTCCGCAATGGTCGGAAGAATTCGGAACGGCAACTTCTGCGAGCCGTCCCACGCGATCTGCGACAACAAATGACGGATGGTCGGATTACGAAACCGTCGCAACACTGCTTCGATGTACTGATCCAGGTCGAGGCCTTTGGGTGCGGCGAGGCCGGCGCGAATGTCCTCAACCATCATGTGGCGGACAAAATTCGCGAGCGCGCTGTCGCTCATGGCGGAGGACACGGTCTCGTAGCCGGCCAAGCTGCCGGTGTAGGCCAGCGTCGAGTGCGCGCCATTCAACAAACGCAGCTTGGCGCGTTCAAAGCCCGCGACATCGTCGGTCACGGTGACGCCGGCAGCCGCCCAATCAGGCTGCGGCCCGCGAAGCTTGTTCTCGATCACCCATTGGCTGAAAAACTCACGCTGCACTGGCCATAGGTCCTCGACACCGAGCGCCTCTTTCACTCGCGTGCGAAGTGTGTCATCAGTGGCTGGAGTGATGCTGTCCACCATCGTGCAGGGGAATGGCACTTCCTTCTCGACCCACGCAACCAGCGATGGATCGCTGGAGCGAACGAACTCGAGCACGGCGCGCCGCAAGCGGTGACCGTTGTCCGCGAGGTTGTCGCAGCTGATGATGTTGAACGGCTCGCGACCCAAGTCATGTCGCATGCGCAGAGCACGAGCTAGAAAGCCAACGAACGTCTTCGGCGTGTGCGGCTGGTGCAAGTCATGGGCAATATCCGGATGCGAGAAGTCCAAGCCACCTTCTTTGTTGAGGCAGTAACCTTTCTCGGTGATGGTCGCCGAGACGATGCGCGTATCGGCGGAGATCATGCGTGCGAGCACCGAGCTTGGCGACTGTGGCGCCACCAGCACTTCAGTCACAGAACCGATGACCCGAAACGAAGACTGCTGGTCGAGAATGGCAATGGTGTAGAGCCCAACTTGCGGTGCCAGCGCGTCACGCACGCCCGCACTGTGCAGGGACACTTCGCAAATGCCCCAGCGCGGATCGCTGTGCAGGATGTCGTCGAAGTAACAGGCCTGATGCACGCGATGAAATGCGCCGGGGCCGAAGTGGACGATGCCGGTCGTTATAGCGTTGCGGTTGTACGCGGGAGTTTTTACGCCGCGTTTGGCAATGGCCGCCACAGAGTCAGTCGATAAAGTCACAGAGTCACACCGTCTTTCCAAATAGCAATTTCACGTTGTTCGTTGAGCTCGTTGCGGGCCGGCTGGCCGGACGCCGTGGCGACGATCAATTGCAAGAACTCATCGGTCACGGTTTCCGGATCGGCGGCATGCAGCGCCTTGCCCGCGTCGAAATCGATCCAATGTGATTTGCGTTCGGCCAGCGGCGTGTTCGAGCTGATCTTGAGGGTCGGCACGGGGAAGCCCAACGGCGTGCCGCGCCCCGTGGTAAACAACAAAATGGTGGCGCCGGCCGCAACCAGTGCCGTCGAGGAAATGCCGTCGTTACCCGGCGCTTCGAGCAAGGTCAGGCCGGGTTTGGTAGTGCGCTCGCCGTAG
This sequence comes from Steroidobacter sp., assembly GCF_016790065.1. Taxonomy (GTDB): domain Bacteria; phylum Pseudomonadota; class Gammaproteobacteria; order Steroidobacterales; family Steroidobacteraceae; genus Steroidobacter. The sequence goes on along the minus strand of NZ_JAEUPY010000520.1, from coordinate 8,680 downwards.
CGAAGCACTTGAGTGACAGTTGCGTGGCCGCCTTTCTGTACGGCGCCCAGCGACTTCTCTTCCAGCGTGGTGATGCCGCCAGCGATGTTGCCCGGCGATGGGTTCTCGTGCACCGGCTGATGGTTGCGCAGGAAATATTCTTTGAAGTCGTTGACGACGTGCACGATGCCGTCGAACACCTCGCGGCTCTCGGCTCGCTGCATCAACAAACGTTCGGCGCCGAAGATCTCGGGAATCTCAGTCAGCACGGCGGTGCCGCCCGCAGCTGTGACGCGATCTGCGATGCGGCCCACCAGTGGGTTCGCGGTGATGCCGCTGAATCCGTCCGAGCCACCGCACTTCAGGCCGACGACCAGATCGTCGAGTCCACAAGGTACGCGCTGATCGCGTTCGGCCAGTTGCACGAGTTCATCGACGCCTTGCAGTCCTGCTTCGGTCTCATCTTCGGTGGCTTGCGCGGCGAAGTAACGAATACGCTCGCGCTCTGCTTCGGGGATTTCCGTGAGCAGCTTGGTGAGCTGATTCGATTCGCAGCCCAAGCCAAGAATCAGCACGCCGCCGGCGTTGGGATGACGCGCCAGGCCAGCGATCAAACGTCGCGTACGATCCAGATCGCCGCCGAGTTGTGAGCAGCCGAACTGATGCGGAAAGGCGAGCACATTGTCGATGCGACCGGCGTATTTCTGTGCGGCCAATCGAGCGATCCGTTCCGCTGTGCGACCGACGCAGCCGACGGTGCACAGAATCCAGATCTCATTGCGCGTGCCGACTTTGCCGTTGGCGCGACGGTAACCAAGGAACGAACCTGCAGCGGCCGCGGGCTTGCTCACCTCAGTCGCATTGCTCGCGGCGTATTCATATTCGTCGGTGCCACTGAGCAATGTTTCTAAGTTGTGAGAATGAACATGCGCGCCGACCGCGATGTCGACAGTGGCGCGGCCGATGGGCCAGCCATATTTGCGAACGGCTTGTCCCGCTGATACCGGGCGAATGGCCAGCTTATGTCCACGCACAATGGCGGCGGTCGTCACGACGGTGCTTTCGCCGACCGTAATGGTCTCGTGCGCGGCCAGGTCTCGCAGGGCCACTGCCACATCGTCATCCGGCGCGACCCGGTAGACAGCCGGCGGGTCAGAGGGGGAAGGGAGAGCGCTCATGGTCTGCATGATGGCACTGACGGGGTAGGTAGGGAAACCGGTGTCAGCCGGCGCCCGGTTCTGGTACCGTTACTGCGCTCGGCCCTGCACGCAAGGTATTCTGGCACGGCCAGATTCATAGTAAGAGTTACCTCGTCGATGGCGAGAAAATCCGCCAAGAAAACCACTCGTCAGCCTGCTCCGGCGCCCGTTGCGCGCGCCGTGGTCGAGACACGCCCGGCCAATCCTGAACCGCGTCCCGCGACGTTGCGTCGGACGGTGGAGAAGAAGCACACCATCAACGACATTGCGCGCCTGGCCAATGTCTCGAAAAAGACCGTGTCGCGGGTCATCAACGAATCGCCGTTCGTGCGCGAAGAAACGCGCACGCGCATCGCTGAAATCATCCGTAGCACGGGCTTTACGCCGGATCCGCAGGCGCGCGGCTTGGCCTTCCGCCGTTCGTACTTGATCGGTTTGGTCTACGACAATCCGAATGCGCCGTATGTGATCAACGTGCAAGAAGGCGCGCTCGGGGCCTTGCGCCGCGTGGGCTACGAATTGGTGGTGCATCCCTGCGATCGCAATAGTCCGGAATTTCTCAGCGACATTCGGCAATTGGTCAGCCGCCAGAAGCTCGATGGCATGCTGATTCTGCCGCCGGTGTCCGAGAACAATGCGCTCGCCGATCTATTGCGCGAGATCAATTGTCCCTACATCCGGATTCTGTCGGCCGCGCTGGATGAGCCGCAAAACCTGGTGCAGTCCATGGACCGCCAATCCGCAGCCGAAGTGGCCGAGCATTTGGCCAAGCTGGGACACACGCGCATCGCCATGATCATCGGCCCGCCGACCTATCGCTCTTCGCAGGAACGGCTCGAGGGCTTTTCCAATGCACTCGCGGATCGGGGTCTGACCTTGGCGCCGGACTACATAGCAGAAGGCGCGTACACCTTCGAATCGGGCGCTGCTTGCGCCGAAATGCTGTTATCACGCACGCCGCGGCCCACTGCGATCTTCGCCGGCAACGACGAGACCGCGGCCGGCGTGTATCGCACGGCGTACTTGCGCGGCCTGCGTATTCCGCACGATTTGACCATCATCGGCTTCGACGACAGCCCGCTGGCGTCGCGGCTTTGTCCCTCGCTGACCACCATGCGCCAGCCCATTCGAGACATGGGCCGATTGGCGGCGGAAAAGCTGATCTCAAAAATCTCGCGCACCGAAGGGCCATCGCAGGCGGCCACTACGGTGTTTCCACATCTGGTGGTGCGCGAGTCCTCGGGAAGGCCGGCAACTTAACGACGCCGGTTAACGACACTCCCGCGAGTTTTGCGCACAGTTCAGCTTTGTGACGGGACAGACGGCTGGCGGCAGATCATGACACCGGTTACCATTTGTCCTCCTGAAACTGCCCGGCCTGCGACTTGGCGACGGCGATGAGCACACCTTTACACCTGCACGAAGATCGATTGTTTCCCGCCGACGCCGCTGTCCGAGAGATTGCGCGCCGCCTGTATGCGGAAGTTCGAGACCTGCCGATTCTGAGCCCGCACGGTCATACCGATCCGCAATGGTTCTCGGGCAATGCGCCGTTCAGTAATGCGACGGAGCTGTTGCTGGCGCCGGATCATTATTTGTTTCGGATGTTGTACAGCCAAGGGCTCGACCTGAACGAGCTGGGTGTCGGTTCGCGTCGTGGTCCGTCAACCGCGAATCCGCGCGAAGCGTGGCGTCAGTTCGCTGCGAATTTGCATGTGTTCGCGGGCACGCCGTCGTGGCTGTGGTTGAACTACGTGTTCTCGAAAGTGTTCGGCTTGACGGTGCGGCTCGAAGCAGCCACGGCTGATCACTACTTCGATCTGATCGGCGAGAAGCTGGCGACCGATGCGTTCCGTCCGCGCGCGTTGTTCGAACGTTTCAATATCGAAGTGATCGCGACCACCGAGTCGCCGATCGACACGCTGGATCATCATCACCAGATTCAAAGCAGCGGCTGGAAAGGTCGCGTCATCACTGCGTATCGCCCCGATGCGGTGATCGATCCCGAGCATGAGCAGTTCAAGGATGCGCTGAAGCGCTTCGCGGAAATCACCGGCGAAGATGTTTACTCGTGGCAGGGCTATCTCAGCGCGCATCGCAAGCGTCGCGCTGACTTCATGAAAGCAGGCGCGACTTCGACGGATCATGGTCATCCGACCGCGGCGACTGCGGATCTAAGCGAAGCCGCCGCGCAACGCCTGTTCGAGAAAGTCACCAAAGGCAGCTTCACTGCTGCCGATGCCGAGCTATTCCGCGCCGCCATGCTGGTCGAGATGGCCAAGATGAGCCAGGACGATGGCCTGGTGATGCAAATTCATCCGGGCGCGTTTCGCAATCACAACCGCTGGTTGTTCGATACGTTCGGTCGGGACAAGGGCGCGGACATTCCGGAGAAGACCGAATACGTGCAAGCGCTGCGGCCGCTGCTGGATCGCTTCGGCAACAGCAAGACGCTGAGCATCATTCTGTTCACGCTGGATGAGACGGTGTACAGCCGTGAGTTGGCGCCGCTGGCCGGACATTACCCGGCGCTGAAGTTGGGGCCGTCGTGGTGGTTCCACGATAGTCCGGAAGGCATGTTGCGCTTTCGCGAGTACACGACTGAAACGGCGGGCTTCTACAACACTGTCGGCTTCAACGACGACACTCGCGCGTTCCTGTCAATTCCGGCGCGTCACGATCTCGCACGTCGCGTCGATTGTGTCTACTTGTCACGCTTGGTTGCCGAACATCGCATCGATGAAGACGCGGCGGCTCAGGTCGTCCGCGATCTGGCTTATCGGCTGCCGAAGCAGGCTTACAAGCTCTAACGGCGCCACTCTCAGGGGACTTCGACGTGTTCAACAAAACCTATCACGCCACGCATCCGTCCATGATGGACGGCGCCAGCAACGAGCAGCTGCGTCAGCACTACTTGGTGCAGGACCTGTTCAAGGAAAACACGATCGCGCTCAACTACACACACTACGAGCGTTTCGTGATCGGCGGCGCGCTGGCTGCGGGCCAAGCGCTGAAGCTGCCCGAGCAGACCGAGCCGGCGTCGGCGAAAGGCAAGCCGTTCCTCGAGCGTCGCGAACTCGGTGTGGTGAACATTGGCAAGAGCGCCGGCAAGGTCACGGTCGACGGTGCTGTTTACCACCTCGCGCCCAAAGATGGTTTGTATGTGCCGATGGGTTCGAAGGATGTGACGTTCGAAGCTGCGAAGGCTGGCGAGAGCGCGAAGTTCTATCTTGCGTCGACCCCGGCGCACGCGCGCTTCGAGGCGGTTCACATTTCCATCGACAAGGCCGTGCCACTGGAGCGCGGTGCGCCGGAGACTTCCAACGAACGCACCATCTATCAATACATCGTGCCGGCCACCTGCAAGTCTTCGCAGTTGTTGCTGGGCATGACGTTACTCAAGAGCGGCAGCGTGTGGAACACCATGCCGCCGCATCTGCACGACCGTCGCTCGGAAATCTATTTCTATTTCGATCTGGAAGGCGAGCAGCAGCGCGTCATGCATTTCATGGGCGAGCCCGATGAGATGCGCAGCATCGTCGTCAACAATGAAGAGGCCGTGATGTCGCCGCCGTGGTCCATCCATATGGGCGCGGGCACTCGAAACTACAGCTTCATCTGGGCGATGGGTGGCGAGAACCTGGACTACACCGACATGAATGTCCTCGATATCTGTCAGCTGAAGTAATCATGAGCCAAGCCGTTTCGTTTTCGCTCGCCGGCAAAGTCGCGCTGGTGACGGGTGCCAACACCGGACTCGGGCAGGGCATCGCTGTCGCTCTGGCCCAAGCCGGCGCCGACATCGTCGGCATCGCACGCTCCAGCACTGTGGATACAGAGCGCGGCGTGGTTGCGGCCGGGCGAAAGTTTCATTCGCTGTATGCTGATTTAGAGCGCAGTCATGAGGCGCATCAGATCGTGGCGCGTGCCATCGATGCGGCTGGGCGAGTGGATATTTTGATCAACAACGCCGGCATCATTCGGCGCAATGACGCACTGGTGTTCACCGAGCAGGACTGGGATGCGGCGTTGAATGTGAATTTGAAGACGCCGTTCTTTTTGGCGCAGGCGGTGGCACAGGCCATGGTCGATGCCGGGCGCGGCGGAAAGATCATCAACATCGCGTCGATGCTGTCGTTTCAAGGGGGCATCCGAACCGCGTCTTACACCGCAAGCAAGAGTGGTTTGGCGGGAGTGACCCGATTGTTGGCGAACGAGTGGGCTGCGTATGGAATCAATGTGAATGCCATCGCGCCGGGGTACTTCGAGACCAACAACACCACGGCACTGCGGGCCGATGAGCAGCGGAACAAAGACATCCTGAATCGGATTCCCGCCGGCCGCTGGGGCAAGCCGTCGGATTTGGGCGGCGCGGCCGTGTTCCTTTCTTCGGCGGCTTCGGACTATGTCCACGGGACAATCCTGCCCGTCGACGGCGGCTGGCTGGCTCGCTAACCGCCGCCAAGCCCCTAGGTCCCTCTCCGGCCCGGGGCTCCTGGAAAACCGCAGACGGCCCGCCTGTTGCGTTAGGGGAAACCCTTAACCGCTGCTAGTCGGGCGCCACAACACACTTTCTGGACGCGCTTTTGTTCAGACTCGGTCACATGCGGCCCTACGGCCCGGCTTTATGTCACTCATCCAAACTCGCAAGCTGACCGAAACTTCTTGTCCATGTCTGTCGTCGACCGCAGCACTGTCATCGATGCGCCCACCGCGCTCGATGCCGTCGTTCAGGGGATCGCGTTAGCGACCCGAGCGAGCGGGCAGGTTGCGCTGAGCTACCTCAACGACGCATTCACCCGTCTCACCGGCTATGACCGCGCCGAGCTCATGCACAGCGGCTTGCGATTGCTCAGCGGCCCTGATGGCGCTTCGGCAGTTCAAGATCATTTGCTCGAAGCCATTGGCACCGGCGAAGACTTCTCCGCTGACTGGCTGATTCATTGTCGTGACGGCCGGCAGCTGTGGACTCGGGTGAGTGCCCGCGCTGCGGATTCGAAGCATGCCGTCATCACCTTGGAAGACATCGCCGAGTTCAAGAGCACTCGCGAATCGTTGCGTGCCAGTGAAGCTCGCTTGGAGCTGGCCATGGAAGCCAGCGAGCTATCCATGTGGGATTGGAACGTTGCGCAAGACGTTGTTTCCTACAACGAGCAATGGCGCATTTCATTGGGCATCGATCCGCAACAGTTGCTCAAGCGTGAAGCGCTCAGCGAACGCTTGATGTTGCCGGCGGAAGAGTCGGCGGTGCTGGACAAGTTCGAGCGCCACTTCAATGGCGGCACCACGCACTTTCAATCCGAGTACAAGCTGGCCACTCACGATGGCACCGCTAAGTGGTTTTCTGCGCACGCCAAAGTCGTGCGGCGGGATGCGCATGGCAAGCCCGCTCGCGTCATCGGGGTTCTGCAAGACATCTCTCGCAGCAAGCAAGATCAGCGCACCGCGTTGGAAGTCGAGCAACGCTGGGAACGTGCGATTCGCGGCACTTCCGACGGTTTGTATGAATGGGACCTGCTGACCGGCCATGTTTGGTACGCCAGCCGGTTTCGCGACATCATCGGCTGTGGCGACGTGAATTTCGCCAACACCTTTCAGGCCTTCCAGAACGTGTTGCACGCCGACGATCGCATCGCGGTGCTGACCAAGATTCGCGCGCACTTGGAAAATCAAAGCCGGCTCGATACTCGCTGTCGCGTGGTTACGCGCCAAGGAAACATTGTTTGGTGTCGATTGCGCGGCGACGCTGAGCGTGATGCTTCCGGCCGCCCGACGCGCCTGGCCGGTTCGCTCAGCGACATCAGTGCGCAAATCGATGCCGAAAAGGCGTTGAGTCGCAGCCAGGATTTCTACGGCACGGTACTGGACTCGCTGCCGTTGTTCGTGGGCTACGCGGATCGCGACGAACGCATCCTGTACGCCAATCGAATGTTTCAACAGTTTTTCGCCACGCCGCTCGCCGACTCGCGCGGTCGCGTGATCAAAGACGTGATTGGCGATCGTCGCTACGGCGCCATTGGTCCGTATGTGCGCGACGCCCTGCGAGGCAAGACGCTCGAAGGCCAAGGTCGGTATCGCGACGCCGAGGGCAAGCAGATCGATTTGGAAGCCGCGTTCATTCCGCACTACGACGATGACGGCGAAATCCAAGGATGTTTCGTGGCCGCGCGCGACATCACCGAGAAGCGCTTGCTCGAAGCCGAGTTGCGTCAGAGTCAGAAGATGGAAGCGGTGGGCCGGCTGACCGGCGGCATCGCACATGACTTCAACAATTTGCTCTCGGTGATCCTCGGCAACATGCAGCTGCTGACGCGCTCGTTACAGCAAACGCCGCGTTTGTTACGACAAGCCGAGACGGCGCTCAACGCCGCTTTGCGCGGCGGTGAATTGATCAAGCGATTGCTGGCGTTCGCGCGCCAACAGGTGCTCGAGCCAAAAATCGTGGATTTAAATGGGCTGATTGGCGGCATGTACGAATTGCTGCGTCGCTCGTTGACAGGCGATATCGACATTCAGCGGCAGCTGGCGGCGGAGACTTGGTTTACGCGAGCCGATCCGGGTCAGCTGGAGAACGCGGTGCTCAACTTGGTCATCAATGCGCGCGATGCCATGCCTGGCGGCGGCGTGATTACCATAGCGACGCGCAATGTGACCATCGGCGCCGACCGCGGCCAGCGTGAAGATGGACTGACACCAGGTGAATATGCGCTGGTGGAAGTCGCCGACAACGGCGCCGGCATGTCGGCCGAGACCCTGAAACGAGTGTTCGAGCCGTTCTTCACCACCAAGGAAGTCGGCAAGGGCAGCGGCCTGGGCCTGTCGATGGTGTACGGCTTCGTCAAGCAATCGGGCGGCCACGTGCACATTGCCAGCATTCCGCAGCAGGGCACGACGGTGCAGCTGTATTTCCCTCGGTCACAGGCAGGTGTCGATGAAGTTCGGCCGGACGGAACCGCGCCAACCGAATCCCCGCGCGGTAGTGAGACCGTGCTCGTAGTGGAGGACAATGCTGAAGTCCGCGGCACTACGGTTGAAATTCTTACGAGCCTCGGCTATCGAGTGCTCGAGGCGGCCAACGGCCATCAGGCACTGGAGCGATTCATGAGACATCCGGACATCGCGCTAGTGTTCACCGACATCATGTTGCCGGGCGGACTGCTCGGCACGCAGTTGGTGGAGAAGCTCACTGAGCGCCGCGCCGAGTTGAAGGTGCTGCTCACATCGGGCTTCAGCGACAGCACCCTGATGCATCGGAGCGTGCTCGACGGCAGCGTCGAGCTGTTGCCCAAGCCTTATCAATTAGAAGAACTGGCGCGGCGCGTACGTGCCTTGCTGGATGGAAATGAGGAGAACAAGCGTGTTCCGGCGTGAGAGGAATTTGTTACTGGCGGTCGACGATGAAGCGGACTTCCTGGAGCTGATCGAACAGATCGGCAAGGGCGTCGGCTGCACCGTGATCACCGCCGACACAGCCGCCAGCTTCCGCGAGCAGCTGTCGCATC
>NZ_JAEUPY010000469.1 GCF_016790065.1 Steroidobacter sp. | reverse complement strand
AGGAAGCCTTACGCCTGATGAACGACTCTCGCTACGGATTGAGCGCCGCCATCTTCACTCGCGACGTGACAGCGGCTGAACACATCGGCTCACGACTCGACACCGGCACAGTGTTTCTCAACCGCTGTGACTATCTCGACCCGGCACTGGCATGGACCGGCGTCAAGGACACTGGCAGAGGCATCACACTATCCACACTTGGCTATCACCAACTCACACGCGTGAAGTCATTCCATCTAAAATTACCGACCTGATTCGGTAACGTCCGACAACTCCAGCAGATCACGACGTGATCATGCCACAGGTGCGCCCGTCCGCCATTTCAGAGGCGAGATCGAATTTTTGCGGAGGACAGCCAGCGGCGCGCTCCGGAGTAACGCAGTCGACTGCGTTCGGCATCCGGGACTCGGTCTCGTCGGCGGTCGAGTCGCTCCCTCCGCAATCGAGTCTCCACCGTCAGATACTCGATCGCCTCAAGCTGTCATCGCCACTTGCTCTTATCCCGATGAAAGCGCAGATCATGAACAGCTGATCCCGACAGAGAACTGCAAGCGCTGGTCGCGATTGTAATCTCGAGCGGCTCCTAGTTCTTCATGATCGCTCTCTACCTGCCGTGGACGGTGACAATCCTTCAGATTCCAGCGGTGCGCGCCCATCCGCCAACCCACCTACGTCATGTGTCCCTGCCAGTTGCTGATGAAGTCGAGCCTCGTCCAGATCACGGCTGCGGCGTGATGACAATGTGGTTTGCTTTCTGCGCTCGTCTGCAGCATCGGCTCAGCCAGCAAGAAACGCGTCGGGGCTCGCTGCACCGTGAGCTTCCGACGAACACACAATGCATGTCAGAAGCCCCTGCGCGCTACAATCAACTTTTACACCGCCAAGAACGACTATCACTCCTCGCCTTGATCAAACGAAAATGGATCCGTTGGTTTGGGTCGTGTTGGCAGAGGCATGCGGGGCAATGGCTCCGGTCGATCGGCTGCATGCAGTAGAAACGAGGCAAGTATCACAGTCGCCTGCTTGAGGTCTGCGATCTTCAGGTGGTCGTAGGTGTCGACGGTGGAGTGATGAGTGCGAGTTCTATAGTCCAGCGGATCCTGGATGAATTGAAACCCGGGAATGCCAACCGCTTGCATGAACTGGTGATCTGTTCCCATCACGCCCTGCGCTGCTACCGTGCTCGCTCCCATGCTTGCAAAAGGAGCCAGCCACTCCTTGAAGATAGGCATCACCGCGAGATTGCCCTCTGCGTAGATACCTCGCACCTTCCCTGAGCCTTTGTCCAGATTGAAATACGCCGCCAGCTGCGCGTGTCCAGGCTTGGGCACGATGGGCCAACGTTGCAACCAAGTCTTGCTGAAGTATGGGTTGAGCTGCGCAGCGTGTTTGTCCTCGAGCGGTGCACGCGTTGCCAGGTGACGCTCGACGTAAGCTGTCGAGCCCAACAGTCCCGGCTCTTCTGCATTCCACAGCGCGAAGCGGATGGTCCGCTTCGGCTTGATTCCCAGTCGCGACAGGATGCGCGCGGCTTCCATCACCATGACACAGCCCGCCGCGTTGTCGGCCGCCCCGTCCGAAGCAACCCAACTATCCAGATGTGCTCCAGCCATGACATAGCCAGCCTTCCTGTCCTGTCCAGGGAGGTCCGCGATGATGTTGTAAGCTTGGCGATCTTCGTCGTGGTATCTCACATCGTTGAGAATCTCCAGCGTCGGCGCCTCCGCCGACTTCGCCAAGCGGGCGAGCTGGCGATAGTCTTCTGAGGCCAGCTCGACCCCCGGCAGTTTCGGCGTCTCACCGACCTTGTAGCCATAAGCCGTCGTGCCATAGGTCGACCCTTCGACCAGACCGCCCTCTCGCGCGGACTTGCGTACCCACAACAGCGCGCCTTCGGCCGCTAGAAAGGAATCGCGTTGCGCGTCGAACGCAGCACGCGCCAAACGGCGGACGTACTCCGCGTCAGAGTGCTGCGCCTGCTGGTACTCCTGCAAGCTGCGCAACTCATCGTCGCTGAAGCGATCGAACTGCGGACCGCTGGGCTCCGCTGCCTCGCCTGGCTGACTGACCAACACGATCTTGCCACGCAGTTTCCCCTGCCACTTGCTGAAGTCGCGCTGACGATCCATGGGCGCCACGACGATTGACGCCGTTACCGTCCCATCTGTCGCCGGCGTCCATGCGACTGGTATCGCACGCATCGAGCGTATGCGCGGGGTAATCATGCGAACGCTTGATCTCTCGATCGACCAACCGCGACCGAAATTGAAACCCTCCGCTCGTACTTCTTTCAACCCCCACGCGGTCAAGCGTTCCTGTGTCCAGCGCTCCGCCTCGCGCATCTGAGGCGAATTGGTCAACCGCCCGCCGATTCGATCGGCCATGTAGGCAGCAGTCTCGGGTATCTCACTGCGATTGAAAGCTTCATCAACGATGCGATTGATGGTGGTCAG
>NZ_JAEUPY010000465.1 GCF_016790065.1 Steroidobacter sp. | reverse complement strand
CGCGGTCTTGAAGTCGCCGGCTATCGCGATGATGACTCGGTCGGCGCCGACTTGATCCTGGTAATAGCGCTGCACGTCCGAATGCTTGATCGCTGCCAGGCTGGTTTCACTACCACCCACCGGTCGGCCGTAGGGATGCGTCCCGAACAAGCTCGCGCCGCCGTAGATCGACGTGAGCGATGAGCGATCCGAATCTTTCGCGGCCCGAATGAATTCGATGTAACGACCGCGCAGCGATTCGAACTGCGCCTGTTCCAACCGCGGCCGTTGCAGGACATCGGCCAGTAACTCGACCATCAACTTCTGATCGCGTGCCAGGAAGGAGCCGCCGACCGAAATGCTTTCGGTGCTCGCGCCAGTCGAGATGGTGCCGCCCACCGAAGCCACGGTCTCTGCGAACGCATTCGCGTCGCGCGCGCCGGCGCCTTTTTCGAGCAGGCCGGCTACCAGGCTGGCAGTGCCGAGGCGGTCTGCCTGATCGCTCAACGCACCACCGCGAATGAAGGCGGAGAAAGCGATCAACGGCACATCGTGACGTTCCATCAGCAACAAGGTGGCGCCGTTGCCGAGCTTCACCTTCTCGAAGTTCGGTGTCTTCACCGCGTCGGCGGCGAAGGTCGCGGATGCTGCGAGCGTGCCAACGGCGGCGGCGATCAAAACCAGTCGACGCAACCGGTTCATTGCACACCTCCCGACTTCGACTGCAACTCAGTTGCGGGGGGTGGCGAACTCAACACACCGACGGTGCGATTGGTCTGGCGAAGCAATTCGGTGGCCACTTTCTGAAGGTCTTGTTGAGTCACCGCTTCGTATTCACGGGGTGCATCGAATAGTTTCTGGTAGCCGCCTTGGAGTACTGCATACGTGCCGAGCGCTTGCGCCTTGCCGTCGATGGTCGCGAGGCCACGCCAGAAATCGGCGAGCGCCTGACTGCGTGCACGCGCCAGTTCATCCTTGCTGACGCCATCCTTGATGAGCTGCTCGATCTGTTGAGTGAACGCAGCTTCGGCTTGCTTGGCATCGCCGTCGGCCGGCAACGAAAGGAAGAACCACACCAGACCTGGATCGAAGCCGGCAGTGAAATAACTGTCGGCAGAGATTGCGAGCTTTTGTTCTTCGACCAGCGCGCGATGCAGTCTCGAAGCATCGCCGTCGGTGAGCACTCGTGTGAGCAGGTCGACCGCGGCTCGGCGCGGATCGGCACCGGAAATGCCGTGATAGGCGAACTGCACCAGCGGCGTTTGTGCTTCGGCAAGGACGGCGACGCGACGTTCGCCGAGTTGTTCCGGCTCGACGGTCTTCACCGGCTTGGGCGGTTCATGCGCGGGAATGGGTTCGAAGTGCTTGCGCGCCAAAGCGATCACGCTGTCGGCGTCGACATCTCCGACCAGAATCAGCGTGCAGTTGTTGGGCGCGTAGTAGGTCGAGAAGAACGTTTTCAGATCGTCGATGCTCCACGACAGGATGTCCGACGGCCAGCCGATGGTGGGAATGCCATACGGATGCGCGACGAACGCGGTCGCTTGCACCTGTTCCTGCAGCCGGCCCTGGTGACTGTCGTCGACGCGCAGGCGACGTTCGGAGTGCACGACTTCGCGTTCGCTCTCGACCACCTTGGGTTCGAACGCCAGGTTGCGCAGACGATCCGCTTCCAGCTCGAACACCGTTTCCAGCGCCGAGCGCGGGAACCAGTCCTGATACACGGTGACGTCGTCGCTGGTGAATGCGTTGTTGCGCGCGCCGTTGGCTTCGAGCACTTGGTCGAACTCGCCGGGCGCGCGCTTGCTGGTGCCGTTGAACATCATGTGTTCGAAGAAGTGCGCCAGTCCGGTGATGCCGGGCACTTCGTTGCGGCTGCCGACGCGCACCCAGTTGTAGAGCGCTACGTTCGGGATGTCGCGATCCGGCCAGACGATGATCTGCATGCCGTTAGCGAGCGTGGTCGCGCGCACCTGCGCGGCGCCGGGTACTTGCTGGGCCCCCGCAATGGGCGCGAACAACGCCAGGCTGACCAGCAGTAGTCGAGCCAGTACCAGTCGAGCCGGTACTAGTTGAGACAGTCCAGTTGAAACGCTCATGGAGCCACCCTTGCGATGAGGCCGGCCATGATAACGAGCCGGGGTCATTTCGGGTGCCGCGCGGCTTGCGCAAAAAAAACGCCGCCAGCGGGGAAGAACGCGGGCGGCGTTGAATTCGAAACTCCCAGCTCTCCGGGAGGTTCAGCGCATAAACGCGTGGCTATCGTTGCAATGGCTATGCCAATCCCTGTAAAAATTCAACGACCGGAGCGGGTGGCGCCGGATCAGCGACTTAGCCGGTCTGGTATGACAGTCAGGTCAGTGCGCTGGAGTGACGCGGCTGACGCGAAATGTCAGCTTCGGACCGCTTCGGTGACTTGGGTCACGGACTGACGCCATTCGCCGACTCAGGCTGCGCCCCCTGCATGGCGTGGAATAATCCGCGCTGCTTTCGTTTGGAGATGTTCATGGCCGATTCGCCCCGCCGCCGTCTTGCCGACCGCGTGTCCAGCAGCCCGACCTTCATTGGTTCGGGGTCCCGCTTCACTGGCGACCTGGAATGCAATAGCGACCTGGTGGTGGGCGGCGAAGTGGTGGGCGATGGCGAGGTGCGCGGCGCGCTGACCTTGTCCGATGGCGGCCATTGGGAGGGCGAAATTCGCGCCGGCAACGCCGTCATCGCCGGCAACGTCGAAGGCTCGGTCACCGTCGCGGAAAAGCTCGAACTCCGCGCCACCGCACGCATCAAGGGCTCGCTCAAAGCGCGCACCATCGCCGTCGCCAAAGGCGCCATCATCGAAGGCGACATGGCTGTGACCAGCGGCAAGGAAGTCGTGCACTTCGAGGAGAAGCGCGGCTCGGAGCCGAAGGCCAAATAACCTTCGGCTGCCGCCTAGTTCTCGGGCCTATTGGCAGGCCGTCAAAGCATTGATCCATTGCGAGATCAGCGTCACCGCCGCGCTGTCGACGGTGTTCGATCCGAGCGGCGGCATAGCGGACGTGTCGCGCCGATTCATTCGATTCACCATCAGCGAATTGGCCGAGCTGCCCGGCGCGATCAAGCGCGCATTCGAACCCAACCCCAGATCGCCGGAACGCGGCACAGCGTTGCAAGCGTTGGTGCCCACCAACGTTGCGCTGTAGCGCAAATCCATGTTGCTCGGCGTGAGTCCGCCCGGGCGATGACATTGCGAACAATTGGTGTGCAAGTAAGCGCGAGCCCGTTCGCTGACCGTGCCGGCGGTGCCGAACGGATCGGGCAACGCAGGTTGTGACGCTGCGTTGGTGATGGCCGGCGTGAACAGACCGATGTGATTGAGCGTGGTGAGCTCGTTCGCCGTGCGATTGGTTTGCGTATATGTGAAGGAGCGATTGAGCTGCGACGTTTCCAATCCCAAGGCGCGACCCGCGGCTTGGGTGTGACAGTCCAGACATTGGCCTTCGCTCGGGAAAATCCAGTTACGGCCGCTGCCCACATCGCGCACCGCGCCGCCTTCCACCAACGTCGCGTCAGTCTGTCCCGCGTTCCATTCGTAGCTGAAGCCGCCCCAGACGCCGTCGGGATGACGCATGAACAAACGTGTCTCGATCAGGCGCGTACCGATCCGGAAATTTTTCATCAGCACGGTGCCGGTGGGAAAGGTCCAGTCGCCGTCGGTCTCGACCGCGATGTTCTGGCCGTTGGGCAAGGCCAGCCAACGTTCTTTGTCCGCGCCATCCGACCAGAACGGCGCGTTGATCGCATACGGAATCAGACCCGAGGCCGGTTGTTTGGCATCGCTGGAGCTGACGCAGCCGGTGGCACTCAACTGCTGAGGCGCGGGATTGCTGCCGATGGTGCCGGTGAACTGGATCTTATGCAGCGTGCCGCCGTAATGGACCACATACAACTCGCCGTCGTTGCCTTCGCCGAAAGAGGAAATATTCAGATTGGTATCGAGCAGCTGCGTCGGCTCGCGCGGCTGCGTGGCGTTCTCGGCGATCCAAGCCCAGATGCGACCGGACGCGTAATCGCCGAATAGATATCGGCCCACCAAGCTGGTGTTCTGCGTGCCGCGATAGACATAGCCGCCGGTAATCGCAACGCCGAGATCGTGGTAGTACTCGGCCACAGGATCGATCAGCGTGGCGGAAGTGCAGCCGGGGGTGCCGCCGGTGTTGAAGTCATGCGCGCCTTCGCGACAACGCCAGCCGTAGTTGCCGCCCAGCGTTACCCGATTCACTTCTTCCCATTCGCCCTGACCGACATCGCCCACCCATAGATCGCCGTTGTCGCGATCGAAGCTCCAGCGCCACGGATTGCGCAAGCCATACGCGTAGATCTCAGGGCAATTGCCGCTGGCACGACCGGCGGCTGGACACATCGCGTTGCCTGCGTACGGATTGGACGGCG
The DNA here is from genome assembly GCF_016790065.1 of Steroidobacter sp. Lineage (GTDB taxonomy): Bacteria > Pseudomonadota > Gammaproteobacteria > Steroidobacterales > Steroidobacteraceae > Steroidobacter. The sequence continues at coordinate 3,283 of NZ_JAEUPY010000465.1, read as the reverse complement.
GACTCGAGTACGGCGTGGCGCCATCCACGTCGATGCGGAGCATCTTGCCGAGCATGATGGTGAGGCGCTGACCGTTGCCGCGATCGCCATGCTGATCGCTACCGCCGCCGCCGTCGCCCACGCCGAAATATAAATAGCCGTCCGGGCCGAACGCGATGTGGCCGCCGTTGTGGTTGTCGTAAACCTTGTTGACGGTAATCACCACCTGCTGGCTGGCCAGATTCAGGGTCGAGCCGCCATCGCTGCTGGTGAACGACGAGACGCGCACCACCATCGGATTGTCGCCGGTGGTGAACGCCAGGAAGACCCGATTGTCGGTGGGATAGTTGGGATGAAAGGCCATGCCCAGCAGGCCCATCTCGCCGCCGCCGGATAGCACGGTGGAGGAGATCGAGCTGATGTCGATGAACGTGCTGGCGCTGCTCGGCGTGGTGCCGGTGAACTGGCGCACGATGCCGTTTTGCTGAACCACGAACCAGCGCGAGCTGTCCGCCGGCGCCTGCAGCAGCGCCACCGGTTGGGTGAACGTCAGGTTGGTGAATCGACTCAGGGAAATATCGCTACCTGCATCGGGCCGCGGCCAGGCGGCGCAAGTAGCATTCGCCGGACGTGAGTCGAGGCCGGTGGTGGGCGTGCTCGGCGGCGGGTTTTGTGTCGGGGGTGCAGCGCTGCCGCCGCCCCCTCCTCCGCACCCCTGCAGCGCTGCCAGCAGCAGCGTCGCCAAAGCTAGTCGTACCGTGCTTAGTTTTACTTGTTCTGGTTTCATTGGGCAGCAACGCTTGATCGGTCAATGCGGATCCGCTGAATACAACGCGCAATGGTTCTTCTACTAAGATAGCGCCGATGAGTGCCAGTAGACTGTTGTCGCCCCTGCCCGATTTGATCGCGCAACGGGGCAATGCCGACGAATATCCGGAAAACACTTTACCGGCGTTGCGCTCTGCTTTGGAACTGGGTGCCCGACACATTGCCTTCGACGTGCAGCTCACCGCCGATCGCCAGCCGGTATTGCTGAACGATGCCAACCTGAAGCGCATGGCCGGAGTGGATCGTAATGCGCTCGAGATGACCTTGCAGCAGTTGTCCGACGTGTCGGTCACCGAGCCGGAGCGTTTCCAGCAGAAGTACACCGACATCGGCGTGCCGACGCTGGCGCAGGCTGTGAGTTTGCTGGCCATGAATCCGCAGGTGACGCTGTTCGTCGAGATCAAGCGCGCCAGCCTGCGGGTGTTTGGCGCCGACGTGGTGGTCAGGAAGGTTTGCGAGGTGCTGAAGCCGGTCGTGCGCCAATCGGTGCTGGTGTCGCGTGATCTGGCGGCGGTACACCATGTGCGTCAGGTGTCGTCGTATCGCATCGGCTGGCTGCTGAGCGAATATTCCAACCTGTCGGCGCTCAAGAGCGAAGCGCTGGTGCCCGACTATCTACTGTGCGATCAGGAGTTGCTCACTCAGACCAACGCGCAGTTGTGGCGCGGGCCTTGGCGATGGGCAATTCACAATGTGAGCTCGCGCGAGCAAGCCGTTCAACTCGCGGCGCGTGGGGCTCGATTGGTGGCGACCACGCAGTTCCGTCGGACGCTGCGTGATTTCAAGAGCGCGGCGGCGGCCAGCTGAGCCCTAAGGCGCCGAGCGATTGGCAAACATGATGTTGCCGATCTGCCGATCCGCCCAGCTGGTGCCGTTGAACGAATCCATGAAGCCGCAATGACCGCCATGGGGAATGCTGGTCACATGCAGATGCGGCGTGCGAGCCAGATTCTCCAGGTCGTGCGCCGGGATGATGGGATCGTCCAGCGAAATCAAGATATGACTCGGCACCGCCAGCTGCGATAGCGCGTCGCCGGTGATGGCGTAGCCATTCAGATAGGCGTCCAGATCGGAGAACTCGCTGAAATTACTCACCAGCATTTCCGTCATGGTGCGGATCGAGCGCTGTGCCAGGATCTGGCGGAAATCGTAGCGCTTGGGAAAGCACTGCTGCTTCCGGCGCAGCGAACGTTTCCACTTGTTGAGGAAATACTGCTGATAGATGAACCAGCCGTTCTCCAGCACTTCCATCGTACTGTGGGGACGAAGCACCGGGCACACCGCGGCCGCGCGTTCGAGCTCGATACCGGCCTGCTGCGCATTGGCGGCGACGCGTAGCGCGAAGTTGCCACCTAGTGAGAAGCCGGCAATGGTGACGCGCTTCTCGGGCATCGAGCGCTGAATGCTCCGGACCGCGCCGATGACTTCATCGAGCCGGCAGGAATGAAAAATGTCTTCGTTCAGATGATGGCTGGGACCGTGGTCGCGAAAGTTCAGGCGGAACACGTCACAGCCCTGGTCGAACAAGTGGCTGCCCAGCGATAACACATACACCGAGTCGGAACTGCCTTCCCAACCGTGCAACAGGATGGCCAGGTCGCGGGCCGGCGCTCTGCCGGCAGCTTCCTGACTGGAGTAATGGCCGAGCAGGCGTACGCCGTCGCCGCAATCCACGATCTGTGTGTCGGCGACCGCCAACATCTGCTTGGCGCGGCGAGCGATCAGCGGCCGGCGCAGGCTCAGGCTGGGGACGATGGACTGGAAATGGGCATTGGCCAACCAGCCGGAGGGGGCGAAGTCGGCGATAGCGAAGGCAGCGGGACTGAAGGCAGCAGAGTTCATGAGTCGATACGGATCGTGGACGAGCCTGGCAAGGTGCTGACAAAGTCCGCACCAACCAGAAAGCTTGGAGTGCTGAAGCCCGGGTTGCAAGCTCGATTCAGTACTACGTCGAGAATCCCCAGCGCCGCATGCACCGTCAGCGAGTAACCGTTGGCAGTGCGCAGCCGGGCGGTTCGTACCTCCCCGGCGGCATTCCTGGCCTCGCCCCACAGGTGCGTGGGGTTGTTGTCGCGCTGAGTTTTGTCGGGCGGGGTGATGCGCCGCTGGGCGCTGAACTTCACCAACTCGCGCACCCAGCGCTGCCTCAGCAGCGGGCGTACCAGGTTCGCGCGGCGCATGCCGTCGACGGATTTCTGGGAGCTGGCCGTGTACACCTCGATATTGGGAATGCCGGTCGTGTAATACGCCGTGCTGACATCGCCCCACGGGATGCTCACCGCCAGCTTCTCGCCAGCGCCGAAATCGATGCGACGCGTGCGCGAGCCGAGCTTTTCGCTGGTCAGTCGGCCGTCGATGCGCACACCGGAGCCTTTGCCGGCCGATTCGATGGCGGTTTTGGCCGTGCCTTTACTCAAACCGGCGCGACTGTCGAACCCCAGTGCCAGGTGCGTGGCGTCCGGCAGGGATTCCTTGA
>NZ_JAEUPY010000355.1 GCF_016790065.1 Steroidobacter sp. | reverse complement strand
CGGCTTCGTTGCTCAATGCCACCTTGGCAGCTTGTTCATGGGCACTCTCGTGCAGATTTCCTTTCATGCCGGCATCCTCGTCGTCCGTTGGAATGGTCACAGGTCCTCCAGCCGCAACTGCATGCGCAATGCGCTGTAGGCTCGTGTGAGATCGCGTAATACGATCCGATACGTCAGCCCCTTCGCTTCAGCGATCTGTTTGTAAGTCAGCCCCTCGTTCACGTGTAACAACAAGACCTCGCGCTGCCGTGGCGGCAACCGATCGACGGCGGCCTGCACGTATTCGTTGGTCCGCGTCCGGGCGAACGCATTCTCCGGCTCGTCGCCGGACTCGACCTGCAGTTCCTCCAACCAGCTGTCGTCATGCGGCCGGCGGATCCGGGAGCGCTCGCGCCACTCGTTGGCAACATTGGCCGCGATCCGAAACAGGTAACCCTGCGGGTTATCGACGGCGATGTCGTCGCTATAACGCAGCAGCCGCAGGAACACTTCCTGTGCCAGATCGTCGATATCGCCCGGCGGCACCGAGGCGCGATTCCGCAACCAGCTGCGAATCGGCTTGCGCCATTTACCGAACCACTCGATCAGCCGGCCATCGCGGGTGTCGCGAGGCGCTGCGGCCGCCGCCGGTTTGGCTTCCTCCGGGCGATAGTCCGCCTGTTCGCCATGCTCTTCCTGCCTGGAGGAGCTCCAACGATCCGCGCCTGGCGACTGCTTGTACCGATCAATCACTGCAGAGGGTCAAAAACTTCGCTAGCTAACTGGTTGAGGGCCAAACCTTTACCCTCGTCTAGAAGACTGGCTCAGGCACGCGGGTAATCCCTCCGGCATTGCCTGAGGCGGCGCTACCGTAAGATTACGTCGAATCGGTGTTAAGTGGCGCGCTCGAACCGCTAAGAGCGTTGTAGGTGTAACACGCCGTGACTGCGCCGATCGCCAGCCGCCTTGTGTGGGCCGGACTTTTGCGGGAAGTCGAGGTACCAGCGATTGATCTGGGCCACGAAGTCCTCGGGCTGGCTGGGCCGGAACGACAGCGCGTTCATCCGCAGCCGCGCCACCTGGGGATCGTCCACGACCACTTTGGTGGCATGCCGCCGGTTCAACTCAGCGACGATCTCGCCCACCCGCTCGCCATCGTACTCATACCAGTTTCGGATCCACTTCACGGCGCGCTCGGCATTGACCGGTTCCGGCAGGCCGGCCCCGGCGGCCGACAACACCACTCGCTGATTAGCATGAACCGGCAATATCGGTTGTACGCCGGCGGCGCTGGTCACCGCCACCTTGCCCTCTGCCACAGTGACGACCACGCGATCGCCCAGATCCGTGGTCGCGAACGACGTGCCGATGGCCTGCACGCTGCCGACCTCAGTCGACACGATGAATGGACGCTCCGGCTGGTGTGCGACTTCGAACAACGCCTCACCGCGAACCAGTGTCACGGCGCGCAACTCGTCGTCGAAATGAAAGTGCAGCTTGGTGCGCGGCCCGGCGTAGACCACCGAACCGTCCTCGAGCAATTGTTTGTCCCAACGGCCCTCGCGGGTCACGATGACTCGATCCGTGCTCGCCAGGCTGATGATCGCAGCCACGATCACTGACAACACCAACCCGGCAGCAATCGCCACCTTGGCCGTCAACCGCGGCAACATTCGTCGCGTGGGCACAGCCGACACTCGTGACGGCGCCGGCGCATACAGCTCGAAAGGCACCACATTCTCAGGCAAGGAATCCAGCGATATCTTTTTCAGCGAGTCGCGACCGAGCAAGGTGTCGAGCAAACAAATGCGGGCCAGCTCTTCGACATTGGCACGCGACTGCAGCCAGGCATTGAGTTCACGTTGCGTGGTTGGCTCCAACTCTCCTTGTTTGAGCCGCTGATGCCACTCGATCGCCTGCCGGATCGTGGCTGAAGGGGGTTCCGACGTGGGATTCATGCTCCTGGCTCCCGCTGACAGCGGCGCCTTGAAAAAGACCGGCTGAACTGGGCCCCTGAGCCCTAAGAATGCCAGCTACTCGGGTAACAGCCGAATCACTTCGGCGCTCTGATATGCGACCTGCACATCCGGCCGCGCGGCCAGCATTGCTACAAACGTTTCCGGATCGTCCAGCTTGACGGTGGTGAACGGCATCGCAATGGCGCCGATGGCCGGATCCGCCATCACCACTTGCAAGCGATTGCGACGATTGAATTGTTCGATGGCCTGGCGCACGGTCTCGCCACGAAACTCATAATAACCGGTAGCCCACTGCAATTCGCGATTGGCATCCACTTGCGCAATCGGTTGGTCGCCCGCCGCCGACATCACCATCTGCTGATCTTCGACCAGCTCGGCCAGCGTGGTGTCGTTGGGCTTGCTGACTGCGACTCGGCCGTGCGCCACGGTGACGACGGCGGTCGCTGCATTCAACAATGACACACCGAACTCAGTACCAAGGGCACGCACGTCGCCGAACCGTGTAGTCACAATGAAAGGCCGGCTCGGATCCCTGGCGACTTCGAACACCGCCTCGCCGCGGCTCAGCACGATGCTGCGACGATCGTCATCGAACGACCAGCGCAACCGGGTATTCGGACCGATACGCAACACGCTACCGTCCGCCAGCATGGTGCTTTGCCATTCGCCAGGCTCGGTCGCGACACGCTGCTCAAAGTAAATTGTTTTCGCGGTCCAGCCAGCAACCGCGCAGAACACGATCCCGGCAAGCGCCGCAGCCGCTCTCCACCGCGCTACCGGACGTGCTCGTGGCTCAGGCTCACGAGCCGGCACCACCCCGCCACGCAGCGCGAACGGAATGACGTTGCCGCTCGGCACCGCATCCGACGCCGGTCGCACATTCAACTTCGCTTTGCGGCCGTAGCCGTGATAGCGATAGATGTCCAACAAAGCTTCGACATGCCGGCCGGACGCTTTGAGCCACGCCAGATATTCCCGACGCTCGCGCAACGACAGATCGTTGGCCACCAAACGCACGAACCAGCCGGCGGCCTGCTGACTCAATAACACGTCGATTTCGGGGTCGCTGCTGTATTCCATACCTCTTGCCCTCAATGGCTCGAGTTCCTTAGAGGTCTTCGGCTTTGAGCTGCATGCGCAGCGACGCGTAAGCGCGCGTGAGATCTCTCAACACGATTCGATAAGTCACACCCATGCGATCGGCAATTTGTTTGTAAGTCAGCCCCTCGTTGACGTGTAGCAACAACACCTCGCGCTGTCGCTTCGGCAGTTTGCTCACCACGCCGTGCAGATGATTACTGACGCGATTCTGAAATTCCGTGTTGTCCGGTTGTTCGGACGGGTCGATCTGCAACTCATCGAGCCAGCTGCGATCGTGCGGCTGGCGCACTCGCGCGCGGCCGTGCCATTCGTTGGCGACGTTGGCAGCGATCCGAAACAGATAACCTTGCGGATTCTCCACCGCCAGCTCGTCGCTATAACGCAGCAGCCGTAGAAACACTTCCTGCGCCAGGTCATCGACCTCGGCACGCGGCACTGAGGCGCGATTGGAAAACCAGCTACGAATGGGCTTGCGCCAGCGTCCGAACCAGACCGTGATGCGCTCATGACGATCGATCACAAACTTTCCCTATCTGTCTAAGCGGCGCGCTTGCTCGCTGGACGTTATAACCCGCTGCCAGCGAGTCTGCCTCCAGATCCTCGCAGCAGTCATTAGGTACTGACCGGGAGCGCGCGTCAGACCAACCCTCCGGAGTAGAGAATGACTCCGGAGGGCGCGGTCGAGTTATTTATTTTCGGCAAGAAAGGGACGAAACAATAGCTCCTTACAAATCGACGACACCAACTCACGCCGCCGTTGGTGATAGGCCTGCAGCGCGACCTGCAACTGCGCGATGTCGTTGTCGACATATAACTGCCGGAGCCGCGACAGCTCTTCGACCGCATCTTCGATGATCTCCCCTTCGATCATGCGCGCGTGATGCAACCGATCGTTGAAGTTGCGCACGATGTCGGCCAGCTCGCCGATGCCCGAGCGCGTCGCGATGCGCACGAACAAATCGTCCACCGTGCGCGTCAACTGTTCGGGCTTATCCGACAACGGTAACGACGCAAAGATTTTCGACGGCCCTTTCGCTTCCTCATCGGCCGATCCCGTCGCTGTCCATTCGCGAAGCGCGGCATCGAGCAATGTGTGATTCAGCGTGTACAGTCCTCGCAACTCTTCCTCCGACGCGGTCTTGGCGAAAAACCCTCGCTTCGGCGCGAACACGATCAAACGTTCCGCCGCGAGGCGCGTCAACGCTTCGCGCACCGGCGTGGTACTCACACCGAGTTCTTCGGCGAGCGTACCGATCTGCAACAACTGTCCGGGCGCCAGCGTATGTGCCAGCAGCAGCGCTTTGATGCGATCGTAGATGCCCTCCACCGCATGGTCGCTGCTAGCTTTACGACTGCTACTGTCGTCCCGTTTCAAAACAAAGATTCGCTTACTTGGATCTGTCGAGAGCATGGTGCGCCCTCCGTAGTTAACTTGACGTGAAACCCTTGAGACCCCGCCGTCTCACCCCGATGTCAGCCCCCGCCCTCACCCCCCAGCGGCGCGATTCTGGTAATGCGCCTGTAACTCCAAAGCTACCGCCGGTGGAATCGCATCCACCGCCGCCAACGTGTGTGACTGAGTCTCGAACAGCACCGCGGGATCTTGCCCTTCGTAGCCGCCCAGATTCGGTCGATGAATTCGATAGCCGAGCAAATCGCGAACCGGTTTGGAGAACTCGCGCGCGATCGCCGGCGGATAGGTTAGAAACGCGTTCTCATATTGCTTCAGCCAGCCGAGGCTGTAGCTGAAGATCAAACCGGTGCGTGGCGCAGGGCTGCGATTGGCGCCACCGCAATGGGTCACTGACCCCAAATAAACCAATGCCGAACCGCGCGGCATCGCTGCGACAACTGCGTCGACATCGTTCAGCTCGCGTGACAGCGAGTCGAACTGACTGCGTGGCCACAACAGCGTCGCGCCGTTATCGGCCGTGTAGTCCGACAGCGCCCACATCACATTCACCAGATACTCCGCCCGTCCCTTGGCGCACGGCCACATCTCCTCATCACGATGCGGGACCTGCCGCCGCTCGCCTGGATGAATGCGAATGCCTTGAGAAAGATTGAGCTGATACCAGTCACAGTGCGGTCCCAGCACATCATCCATGATCGCCAATATCAGCTCATTCAACAGCAGCGAATGACTCGAACGTGACTTCAGCAGAACTGCGCCGAGACGGGTAGTGTTCCATCCATAGAAATCGCCGCGGCAATTCGGCGTATCGACAAACCAAGGCTCCAGCTCCGCGGCCACGCGCGCGATGAGCTCGAGCGGTGCCAGTCGTTCGACAACGAAATATCCTTTGGAGCGCAGCTGATCCAGATACGTTGCTTTCGCGTCGAGCAACCGCTGCGAACTGCTACCTGCCTGACGACTGACTTCATACATCGATGCTAGCTCCTGTCGCGGCCACCACGATCTAACATACGTTACGTTATGCAGCGATCTTTACAGCGGGTAGAGCGAAGCGCGTTACCGGCGTCTCCACACCGAGACGTCGACGCACAGCGCGCAGTCCGCTCGGTGTGATCGACGCGACAACTGCCGTTATTTCGTCGTCTCCATCCGGCAACGTCGGGCCGAGCCGCGCACATTTCCAACCGCAATCCAGCGCCAGCGGCAATAGCGCCGAGCCGGCCACGAATGTGACTTTCTCGATGCCATAGAGCAGCGCTGTTTCCATCACCCCGCAAGCCACCTCCCACAGCAACTCCACACGCATGCGTCGCTTCGCAATCGCCGGACTCACACAGAATCGCGACACTTCCCAAATGCGCGGCCCGGTCGGCGCTCGACCGCCGCAGGCCGCGACGAACAAATCGGACATCAAATGCGGCCGCACCGTCGGTAGCAACCGCGCCGAGGCCAACACCTCGCCGCTGCTCGCATCGGCTTTGGCAATCAGATAAGTCGTGCCGTCACCGTCGTACTCATCCACTTCCCAGTCGCCGATCACCGGCACCCGCCAGTGATACTCGTCGACGAAGACCGCTTTACGCTGCCGATGCATGGCGCCCAGCTCCGCACCGAACAGCGAGCGATTCTCGGCGTTGACGATCAAGATCATCGACACTCTCCAGCCTGCAGCCACTGGAGAGAAAGATGACTTAATTCGCCACCCTCGTGAACTGAGCCAATTGGCTCAAGCGCGCTCGTGAGGGTCGCGAATCATGTTACTAATTCGCGATTTTGCCCCTCGCCCTGACCACGAACAGCGGCTGCGGCTGTGGCTGCGACTCGCAACGAACCACATCGCCCAATGAAATCTGTTGACCCGCGAGCGCGTGCACGACCGCCTGAACGCGTGTCGCAACTTGCAAGCGCCGCTTGGCGTTCTCGACGTGGTTGTGAACGGTGCGCTCGCTCAAGCCGAGAATCTTCGACGACACCCAATCGCTCTTGCCTTGCGCAGCCAGCTCCAGACATTGCCGCTCGCGTCGAGACAATGGCTTCTGAATCGGCGGCGGATCTTTCGCTGCCGCATCTCGGGTCGCCGCCTCATACATGTACGGCACCATCAACTGAACCGCGAGATAGGCAGCGGAAGACAGCTGCTGCGAATCCGGAACGACGGTGCATGACGCACGAAAATCTCGAGGTCCATGCACGGAATGAATCGGCACGGTGTAGCCGCGCACCAGTCCGTAACGCCGCGCTTCGTGAAAAATTTCTTGCTGGGGCGGACTCAGATCCACCGCGACCGTGGCCGTATCCCAAAAAAACGGCACCTGCGCGCGTGCCGCTCGTAGCAACACCGGATCGATATCGAAAAACTCCAGCTCGCTGAACAAGCGAGCCCATTCCTTCGGATAGGTATGCAGCATCACCGCTCGTCGCGGCGGCTGGAGTGGATCCACGTGCGAACAACATGCGAAATGACGAAAGCCAAGCGCTTCCGTCGCACGCTGGAAGCCGTGCGCGAGTGCCTCGGCGGAGCCACCCGCCTGACACTGTTCTATGAAACCCTGCGCCACCTCGAACTGATGCATGGCCGATTCCCTCAACCACTACCGTTTCGGGCGCCAAAAGTCCTTTTAGATCAGGTCGCTGACAACTCACGACCATCACTTGGCGCCACGCTCTGTCCCTGCCGTGCCGGTGCGGAGAGCGCAGTTTGTGGTGCAGCATCTCAATCGATACGCAGCGATACAGGGCCGGCAAAAACTAACAGAGCCCGCCGTGATGCATCGGCGAAGTAACGGCAAATTCGGAAAATGCCTAGAGATGAGAGCTGCAGGATGGACGGTCTAAGTTGGCCCAAGTGAGCGACGTAGAAGAAGAATTGGTTGGCTCACTACGCATCGACCGCAATCACGATCTTCCCTCGGTGGGCACTGCTTTCCATATACGCATGCGCCTCATTGGCTCGCTCCAGCGGAAACACCTGGTCGACGATGGGCTGGATCTGGCCCTTGGCGAGCAGCGGCCACACCGTCGTCAACAACTGTTGTTTCACTGTTCGCTTGAAGGCCACTTCACGCGGCCGCAACGTCGAGCCAGTGATGGTCAAGCGACGCTGCATGATTCGTAGCAACTCGGCCTCACCTTTCAAACCACCCTGGGTGGCAATGATCACCAACCGACCTTCGATGGCGAGACACGCCAGGTTCTTGGACAAGTAGCTGCCGCCAATCATGTCGAGTAGCACGTTCACGCCGCGCTTGCCGGTTTCTTCGGCAATCACAGCAACGAAATCTTCGCTCTTGTAGTTGATGGCGCGCTTGGCACCGAGTTGTTCGCAGAAGCGACATTTGTCGTCGCTACCTGCGGTGGTGAAGACCGTGTGGCCCAACGCCTTCGCCAACTGAATTGCCGAGACACCGATGCCGCTGGAGCCACCGTGCACAAGCAAAGTCTCTCCGGGCTGCAGACGACCGAAGCCGAACACATTGCTCCACACCGTGAAATACGCTTCAGGCAGCGAAGCCGCTTCGATCATGCTGAGCGCGCCGGGCACCGGCAGCACCTGACCTTCATCCACCGTGCAATATTCAGCGTAGCCACCGCCTTGAAGCAGGGCGCACACCTTGTCGCCGACTTTGAAATCGCGAACGGCTGAACCGACTTCAGCAACGATGCCCGAAGCTTCCAATCCTGGATAACTCGGCGCGCCGGCCGGCGGCGGATAGCCACCTTTGCGCTGGAGCACGTCCGCTCGATTGATGCCCGCAGCCGCAATCTTGATCAACACCTCGGTGGCTTGCGGTGTCGGCACTGGCCGCTGCGCAACCACTAATGCGTCGGGACCGCCCGGTTGCGGCACATCGATGATTCTCACTCTCTACCTCTCAACCCCTCGACCCCTCGACATATGAGCTGCTCAGTTCTTCACACCTTCCGTGCGCAGATCCGCCAGCCCCGCCAAATCCAGTTCAGCCACCGCCGAGCGTAGCTCGCCGATATCGCCGGCAGCACCTTCGACCTTCACGGTGAAGCGATCGCCGACCACCACCGTATATTGACCGCTGGAAGCGTGGCTGTCCCACTCTTCGTGAACCAATTGGCCGTCTTGGCGGAACGTCTTCTCGTAGCGACCGTTGGATTCCTTCTCGCCTTCCACGCCGGCCCAACTCGCCAGGCCCAGCAAGCCCTTGGCCGTGCCGGCGTCGACAATTTCCAGCGTGACTGAACGACCCGAGTCATCGGCGTACGTCGCATTGGCCTGCGACACCTGCAACCCCATCGCACCGTTACGCTCAGCGGAAATGCTCGACCGCGTCAGGCCCGCCAGCTCCTCCGGCACGAACGCCTTCAAGCGATCCGGCGCCAGCGATTCCACTTGCGCGCCGCCGCTCAAGGCCGCGCCGAACACTGCCTTCAATGCTTCTTCCTGTGACGCTTGATCGCCGGACTTCTGCGCGTCCTCGAGCTTCTTGTTGGCAGCCTCCATGCCCTTGCTCCACTCCTGCATCTTGCCGAGCGGGCTGTCCTTGTCGAACTCCACGTCGTCACTGCTCGACGAGCTGTAGGTCGCACCGCTCATCATGTTGCCGACACCAGCGACGCTGCCGATCACCATGGCGGTGATGAAGCCGAGCACGATGGCGATGATGATGGCCACGGCCGTGTAACCGGCGGCCTTGTCCTGCGGGCACTTCATCGTCTGCGGCAGGCCGAGATACAACAGATAGATGCTGTAGATGCCGGCCGCGATGCCGATCAACACACCGAGCGCCGGAATGATGGTTGCAACACCGGCGACCCAGCTGGCCGTGTATGCATACGCCACGGTCTTGAGCGCTTGAATGTTATTTTTCTGGCCGCCGAACGTCGGCGCGAGCGCATCGACGATCAGACCCATCACGTACACCATCACCAACCCCATCACGAAGGTCAGCAACATCGTGGTCAAGCCAGCACCGATGCCGACGCGCACCGTGCCCGCGAACATGACCGACATGCCGATCACGCTCATGTGGATGAAGCCGAAGATCGCCGGGATGGCGGCGAGCGGAATGATGTAGCCCTTGTAAAGCTCGGCGACGGTGGTCGGCTCGCCGGCAATCACGGGCCATTCGGTTTTGGGGGACAGCAGGATGGCTTTGGCGCGAGCCACGAGTTTATTGAGATCCACTTTCGGATACTCCTGATTCTGGGAAGGGAGGTGGCGCAGGCGGCGGACCTGATGATCTGAGCAAGTATCGAATTCGAATAAGAAATTAGCAATTGTCGCCGGCACTGTAGCCGGCCGGCGAGGACCGCAACCGCACATATATATGTATGCCAGAAGGGCGGCGCCGACAGCACTGACCTAAAGACTTAGAAACCGCTCAGCTCGCGATAACGACAGTACGCATTCGCCAGCTGCATTTGTCTCGGCGTCGCGCATTCAGGCTCGAAAATCGCCGGCGACGCCACCAGCACGCACACGCCCTTGGCTCGAGACACCGCCACATTGAGACGATTCAGGCTGTACAGGAACTCCATGCCTCGCGGCGCATCGGTGTGCGATGACGTCGTCACCGAATAAATGACGATGGGCGCTTCCTGGCCCTGAAACTTGTCAACAGTCCCGACGCGAGCGTCCGGTAGCCGGCGCTGAATCTCGAACACCTGCGAGTTGTAAGGCGCGATGATCAGAATGTCATCGAGCGTGAGTGGCCGCACTCGCCCGCCGGCATCGACCCATGAAGCACCGGCCGCCAATGTTTCTTCCACCAACTTCAGCACGGCCTCCGCCTCTTCCGGCGACGAATTTTGATTGCCCTCGTGCGCCACTGGCACAAATCTCAGACCTGCGCCACGAATGCGCCCTTCCGATTTCACCTCCTGCCGCTCCAGACCGGCACGACATCGCAATCTGCCTTCGTAGAACTGCTCGGAAATGAACGCGCCAATCTCCGGATGCAATCGCCAGGTCTCGGCCAGGAACAACCCCTGCTCGCTGCTGATGGTCGCCGCGCCGTCGAGCACGTGCTGAAGCGCAGAAACATCCGTCCCTTCCGGATGACTGCCTTGGGTAGGCTGTTCCAGCTGCTGCGGATCGCCTAGCAACACCAGTGCACGACACGCCTGCGATACCGCCATCACATTCGCCAACGACATCTGCGCGGCTTCGTCGACGAACAACGTGTCGACGACTTCGAATGCATCCGCACGAGACCACAGCCACGCGGTGCCGGCGACCACCTGACAAGTCGTGCCGATGGCGGCCAACACTTTCTCATTGTCAGTCTCGAAGCGGATGCCAGGCACATCCTCGGCCGGATCCGAGAGCTTCTGTAAACATTGGATCGAGAGATCCGAGGCGCCGGCCAGCTCGACAACTTTGTCGAGCAGATTGCGGATGACCTTGTGACTGTTGGCAGTGATGCCGACTTTCTTTCCCGACTTTACCAAGGCACAGATCATGCGCGCCGCGGTGAACGTCTTGCCGGCGCCCGGCGGACCTTGAATGGGTAGCACGCCACTCGTGAGCTTAGTCGCGACTCGAACTGCAGCGTCGCTTGCAGACTCATCGTCCATCGTTAGTCGCGCAGCCCCCAACCGCGGCGGCAACTTCAACAGCAGATCTCGCGCCGCTTGATAGGCACCCTCACCCGTCATGCCGTGTTCGGCGACGTGACTTCCAAATCGCAGCAATGCGTCCGCGATCACTTCCGTCCGCACCAGATCGTGTGCGAAGACGGCGTGCGGATGAATGCCCGCAGTGTCGCCACGCTTCTTGATATCGATGGTGCCGCTTTCTGGGTAGACTGCTTCAACGGCTCCGAATTTTTGCTCGCGATTGAGATGCAATTTATCGCCCGCTCGCAGTTCCAATTCTTGCGGCGGAAACTGGTAGCGATGAATGGGCGCCTTCTTGGTGCCGCCAACGCTGCCCTGAAATACCAGGCCCGCGATGGCGCAACGCTCGTCCATGAGGTCGTCGGCAGATAACTCCGCCAACCGATAGAACTCCCAATAGGTCGACTTCAATTCGCGGCGATGCCAATCGAGCGAGTGCGCCAGAATCCATCGCGCCTGTTGCTCGTCAGAGCGTTCGACAACGTCGCTTGGCACGTCGGCCGTGAGCTGCGCAACCAGCGCGGCAACTTGGCGCTGCCGATCGTCGAGTTCCGGCGAGGGCTCGGGATCACCCAGCTCCGGCCGCGAAATTGCCGCGCCCGCCAGGATCGCTTGACCCCGAATTTGCTCCAGCCAATCTCGTAGCTCTTGCGCCGATAGACAATCATCGCGGTTGTAGCGAAGCACGATGTCTTTGCTTTCCGCGGAAACGCCTGCTGCATCATTGAGCTCCAGCCGGGCCTGCAATTTGGCCAGTGCGCTGCGCACTTCGACCAGGGGCACGCTACGCTCGAACGCGTAGAAGGGCTCGAGATTTTTGATCGAGTACCGTTCCACACTCGCGCGAATGCTTTGGCGCGCAATCGTGTAAAGGTCCACAAACATCGACGCACGCAACATGCGATCGATCTCATCTTCGCGAGTTGCGTAGCGCCCCATCAACCGCTTCAACGCGCTCGGTTCGTACGGCGCGTAGTGATAGATGTGCAGCCCTGGATACTGGCGCCATCTCGCCATCACGAAATCGACGAAGTGCTCGAATGCGCCTCGCTCTTCAGCCCGAGTGAACGCCCATTCGGCAACGAACTTTCGCTCTCCCGCCGGCTCCGCAGTCACGTAGCCAAACAGAAACTCCAGGCCTTGCTCGCCCACGAACGGATCGGCTTCCAAGTCCAGGAAAATGTCGCCTGGCGAGGGCTCCGGCAACCGATACAAACCAGTCCCCGGCGTCAGCGACAAGGTCTCGAAGATGGGATTAGCCGCCTGCCGCCCGGCCCACTGGATGCGCGCCTGTTCGCGACTACGTTCGTACGACTGCGCCAACCCTCGATCAGGCTTCCAGGACAACGGCAACGGCAGTTGCGCCAGATCGGTCAGCGTGCCCACCCCGTGCCGCGATAGCTCCGCCATCTGCGACGTGGAGATGCCAGCGACCAGGCATAGATGATCGTCGCGCCGACGCCTGGAGTCGCACTCCGTTCGCCAACGGCAAACGTCGCAGTGATCTTTGGGATTGGGATACGTCGGCGTGGCGTGGCGCGTGGCCAGCGAACGCTCCAGCCCATTGCGCACCTGCCGGTAGTACGCCGCGTATGCCGCCGTTCGATAGCTCACCGGCTCGAAGCCCGCACCGGGGACGACGACATGCATGCGCTCCGGCTCATGCCCTTGCGCTCGCGCCAATAAGTCCGAGTACAGGGAGAGCTGCAGCACCGTGCCGCCCTTGGTTTCGCGTGCGAGCTTGGTGTCGACGACCTCGTACGACCAATCGCCGAGCGCACTCGCGACCGGCACGCGAATCAGCACATCGGTACGCCCACTCCACACGCCATGCAGGAACGCACCTTGGACGACGACTTCCGCGCCGGCGCGCATCGCCGCCATGGTCTGCTCAACCTGTAACGGGTTAACGCCGACACCTTCGATCTCGACGACCTTCAGCCCCCGCTCACGCAAGTGTTCGACATACGCACGCTCATGCGCGGCGCCCCGCTCCCAGAGCACCTCCAACGAAGGATCCCAAACCTTGGGCTTCGGCAGAGCGCCGGTGGCGACCTGCCAATCCAGGTGGGTCAAGTGATGACAGCTGAGATAGCCAACCAGATCCGACGCACTGAGCTGAATCGCGTGGCCAAGATTGAGCAAGGGAGTCTCTTCAGGCGGCCAGGACCCTGGCCGACACGCAATAAGGGCATTGCACCCCAAAAAGACGGGCTTAATAGAGCTTGCAGCCCCGTCTTCCCTGAGAGGCTGCAAATTTGGTTCGACTCGCGGTGCCCGGCTCTCCCGAAGATTCGCAGCGGACCTCATCCATGAGGCCCACTACAAACCACCAAGGGCGAACCATAGCACCTAGGTTCTGTGTGATCTTTTGGTCTCTGCTCACTTTGACCGGATCACATCAGACGCTTTACCCCCCTTTTTTCGGTATGAACCAATATTTTTTATTTGCGGCACTTCCCGTATTGCCGTTAACCGGCGGGAAGCGCACTTTACCGACCGCAGGGGGACGGTCTAAATCCTCTAAGG
>NZ_JAEUPY010000335.1 GCF_016790065.1 Steroidobacter sp. | reverse complement strand
CGGAGTTCTTGGTCCTGCCAAAGCTGGACTACAGCGAGGGCGGTTTTGGCGGTCCGATATGTGCGTTACGCGGCGCACTGCCCGTTGTCGTAGAGGGAGGAAAGATCGTGATCATCGGCCTGAGTCAGAAGGTCACGACGCTAGAGGATGCAACCCTGAAAGGGTCGTCGAGCATCCATTACGGTTTGCGGATAGCCTCGGTCGATAGCCGCGGCAGAGAGCGCGGGGCAAAGCTGATGCTGGCTGAGGTGGATCTCAAAGACGGTCTCGTCAGCAGCTACAAGGACGAACATCCTACCGCCTCCCTGGACGGAAATGAGCGGATTACTTTCGCTGTCAACGACGCTGAGTGTGCCGCCCAAGCGCAAACTTAGATCTGTGAGAAGCGCAGCCGCTAGAGCCCACTCCGATTTTTACACGAGCCCTCATTGCATTCCTGGCGCTTCCCGGCACCGTGGCGTTCCTCGTGCCTGGCGGTTGGATTTGGCTCACTGGTCTGTCGCTCCGGTGGCCGTTCGGACTCGTCATGATCGTCATCGGCACGGCGGGCCTGTTGTGGTGTGTTCGGGATTTTTATGTTTCCGGCAAGGGCACGCTGGCCCCGTGGGCGCCACCGCAGGAGTTGGTCGTAGTAGGCCTCTATCGCTACAGTCGCAACCCGATGTATGTGGCGGTGGCTTTGATCCTGCTGGGGTGGGCTGTCTCGTTCCAGTCCCGTGGCCTGTTGGGCTATATGCTTGCCGTTGGCGTTGCCTTCCACTTGCGGGTCGTGTTCGGTGAAGAGCCTTGGCTGGCTCGAACGCATGGTTCGACTTGGCAGCAGTACACTCGGCGCGTTCGCCGTTGGTTATAGTGAGGATGCCATAGGCGTTGAGCTTCCAGAATATGACTACCAGGCAGATGAAGCGTTACCGGGGCAGCTGTCATTGCGGCGCTGTTCAATTTCAGATTGAGACCGACTTTCCTGAGCTGACGACCTGTGATTGTTCGATCTGCTCCAGGAAGAACGCATTGATGGTGAAGGTTCACGAGAGCAAGTTCACTCTGCTGAGCGGGGCGGAGTCACTGACGGAGTATTAGTTCCACACGCGCACAGCGCGGCATTACTTCTGTAGTGTTTGTGGCATCTATCCCTTTCACCGCAAGAGAGTGACCCCGGATTTCCTGGGCATCAACGTTTTTTGTCTCGACGACTTCGATCCTGCAGGCATTCCGGTGCGTGCGACTGTGGGGAAGGGGATGCCATGAGGAATCTACCGGCGGGCTTGGTTGCCATCGCAGGCTCCATGATTGGCGGCGCCTATATCGTTCGAGCTCTGCTGCGTGCGATAGAGAATGGCTTTTCCCCGGGAAAGCTCGGCGCAGTTCATCAGGTCGGAACGATGCAGTACACAGGATTCGTCATCATCTGCCTCATCGGTATCTCTCTGATGCTCGTCTTGGCTTTCATGGGGGCGCGCTGGATGGGACTCATCAACAGGGATCGCCCCTGACGGGATGTCGGCAATGACTGAGCATGGTGTGAAGCGGTACGACTTGCGGGCGATCGCTCAAGTCGAGCACGGCGGTTTCTGGATCCGGGTTCTTGCAGTTCTCATCGACCTCGCCATTCTGATCATCCCGATCATGGTGCTCGAGCGGCTGCTTCATGCCGAACAAAGCCTGCTGTTAGAAAGTGCAATCGTTTACGGAATCTGGGCGGCGTACTGCATTCCGTTCTGGTCTGGCGGCTGGCATGGGACGCCGGGTAAGAGGCTGTGCGGGTTAGTGATCGTCTCTTCAGATGGATCGGAACTCACTCTCAGCAACGCAGCGTTTCGCTATCTCGCGATGTTGGTTTCCTCGGCAATCGTTATCGGGCCGCTATTCGTGGCGTTCACGGCGCGCCGCCAGGGCTTGCATGATTTGATAGCGGATACTGTCGTGGTCAAAAGGTCTGCGCTGGACAAAGCAAGTCGCCGGGAGTCGCCGAATGGGATTTGATTGCACAACTTGCGGCCAGTATCACGACGAACTGCCGCTTTGCTTCGGGTCGCCGGCGCCTGCGCTTTGGTTGCAGATGTCGGAAGCGGAGCGAGAGCAGCGCGGCCAGATATCGTCGGATCAGTGCATCGTCGACAACGAGCACTACTTCATCCTGGGTAGGGTCATGCTGCCGGTCGTCGATGGACCGGAGTCGTTTTGCTGGCTTGCATGGGTGTCGCTGAGTCGGGAGAATTTCCGTCGTGCTTCGGAGCTCTGGCACACGGCAGGGCGCGAGTCCGAGCCGCCGTACTTTGGTTGGCTACAGAGTTCGTTGCCGTACAGCCAGTCTACGTTGAGTCTGAGGACGCGCGTCCTCACCCAACCCTTGGGCGAGCGGCCTCTGATCGAGCTGGAGCTTGCCGAGCATCCGTTGGCCATCGAGCAGCGACAGGGCATCACGATGGCGCGCGTGCGAGAGATCGTTGAGGCGGTATTGCATGGTTGAGGGCGTGGCGTAGTCTTGGCTCAGGCTGTGAGATAGAGACCTTATGGGACTGTTCAGCCTCTTCAAGAAAAGAGCGAAGCCGCAAGACCGATACCTCGGCAAGCCGCTGCTCAAGTTGGTGGACTCGTTCGTGCTGGAATGCATCGGCGAGCTGGATCCCAAGAGCGAGGCGGGGTTGCGTGCGATGGAGCCGAAGCTGCAGCAGATCTATAACTGCTCCGGCACTTGGGAGGACATCATCATTGCGCAGCTGCAGTTCGATCCCAACATCCGGACTGAGATCCGGGAGATGTGGCTGCAGAACCAGGAAATCGCCAAGGAGCACAATCGAACCTTGTCGCCGCTGCAGTTCGTGGAGATGTTCGTGGAAAAGAACGTCACGAGTGCCTAGCAGTACCGCGGAGCAGGCTTGGACAAATGCGTCCCGCTCAGAGGCATAATGCCGGCATCGGGCTCGCGCACACGACCCCGGCAACAAAGAATTCAGGAGAAGCAATGTTCAGTCATGTAATGGTGGGTTCGAACGATATCGAGCGCTCGAAGCGCTTCTATGACGCGGTGCTGGCGACGATTGGCGCGGGCGAGGCGTTCCGCAATGTGGCGGCCACTGGCCACGTACGGCTGTTTTACCGACACAACGGCAGCAGCTTTGGCGTGACCGAGCCGATCAACAGTGAGACGGCGACGTTTGCCAATGGCGGCACCATTGGCTTCAAGTGCGACTCAGTCGAGCAACTTCAAAAGTTTCATGACACGGCGGTCGCCAACGGCGGCAAGTCGATCGAAGAACCGCCGGGGCTGCGCGATGGCAGTGTGGGCGCAATGTATCTGGCCTACGTGCGCGATCCGGATGGCAACAAGCTCTGCGCCGTCTATCGCCCCAAGTAGATAACCGACGAGGACTGGTTCCCGAGGCGCGGGAGCCAGTCCCTGCGGCTTACGCGAGGCCGAGTTTTTTCATCACCGCCAACGGCGGCCCGTCGAACGTCGTCATCGCCACGTTTCCGACATACCGTAGGTCCTTCATTCCAGCCGGCGTCGTGTAGTACCCGCCCGCGGTGATCGCGCGATAGCGCGAGAAAAACACACCCGCTTCAACAAACGGAGCCGCCGGCTTCAAGGCGCTGATGTCGTTGCAGATCGCGACGCGTTCCTTCTCGGTCAAAGCAGAGAAAGTGTTTTTGAAACGACGCTGCGACTCCCGATCGAGCCAAGCCAAGCCGTTCACGATGACCGGCTTGTCATCGCGATGGTCCGGGTAGGGTGCGCTGATCCATTCGTCGATGAAGTCGACCACGCCGACTTTGGATGCGGCCGGCGATTCTTCATCGGCCGGAATGATGAGGTCGCTCAAAACACTGGCGGTCGAGCGTTGCTGATCGTTGAAGGTCAAAGGCCAGAGTTCGCCGATCTGGTAAGTCTTCAGCAGGTTCGGATCCTTGCCGTATCCAGTCACGCTCTTCGCCGTTTCCTGGGCCAAAGCAACGCCAGCGGGAAGCTGCAGAGCCGCGCTAGCGGCGAGCACCCACTTCAGAGCCGTGCGGCGATCAACGCGAAGTGAGTCCATGTCAAAGCTCCTTCCGCTTCATCGCGGCCAGCATGTAGTCAGCGCTGCGCCAGGCGAGCGCCATGATGGTCAAGGTCGGATTCTTGTCGGCGTTGGAGGCAAAGGGTGCGCCGTCGGTGATGAACAAGTTCTTCACGTCCCAGCTCTGGCCCCACTGATTCACCACCGACGAGCGCGCGTCGGCGCCCATGATGGCGCCGCCGACTTCGTGAATGATGAAACCGCCGGGCAGCAGATCCTGTTTGTTGGTCACGCGGCCGCCCATGTTCTCGATGACTTCAGTGAACGCCTTGTGAGAATGAAGTGCCTGCCGTTGCTCATGCTCCGACCACTTCCAGTGAAAGCGCAGCGTGGGAATGCCGTACTGATCTTTCTTAGCCGGATCGATCTCGCAATACGAGTCTTCGTTCGGAATCATCTCGCCGCGACAGACCAGGCTGACGAACGAGCCGTAGTAGCGCCGCATGTCCTGCTTGAATTTCTTCCCGTAGCCGCCGACGACGTTCGCGAGACCGGCGGTGGCGCCGAATGACGGCATGTCTCGGCCAGCGCCGATCTCGATGTGATAGCCGCGAGCGAAGTCGAGCCTGCCGGCCATTTGTTCTTTGTAGAGCCACCACGGCGAGTACACGTGTTCGCCGCCGGCGCCGTCTTCATTGTGGGCCGGCACGTCTTCGAGCAACGGAATCTGGCCGGTGACGCTGGCGCCGACCGTGTCCATCAAATATTTGCCAACCTTGCCGCTGGAGTTGGCGAGCCCCTGCGGGAACTGTGCGGACTTCGAGTTCAACAAGATGCGCACCGACTCGCACGCACTGGCTGCCAGCACAATGATGCGACCACGAACGCGTACTTCCTTGCCGGTGGTCTTGTCGATGAAGATGACGCCAGAGGCGAGGCCATTCTTCGCCATCTCGATCTCGCGAACCATGGCGTTGGGCAGGATGTCGAGATTGCCGGTCGCCATCGCAGGCGGCAGATGCACCGTCGTCGATTGATAGTTCGCTTTGATCGAGCACCCACGACCACAAGGCGTTGCCCAGAAGCACGGCGCACGTGCGCGCATACTGTCGGCGACGATTTGCTGTGCGCGAGGATTGCCGGGATGAAGCAAAGCGGCGTTACGCTTGAAGTCGAGCTGCTGGGTCAGCACGGCGCGATGAATGGCAATCACAGGCACGCCGGTCTTTTTCGCGTGCTTCTGAATCAGTGCTTCGGATGCCCGAGGCTTCGGCGCGGGCAGCAAACAACCGGCAGGTGAATCGGGTGTGTTCTCCAGCCCGTTGTTCTCGCCGTACACGCCGATGAGCATCTCGACCTTGTCATAGTACGGCGCGACGTCTCGATACGAAATCGGCCAATCGAAGCCGAGCCCATCGCGCGTCTTCGGCTTGAAATCGTACGGCCCGTTACGCAGCGAGATACGGCCCCAGTGATTCGTGCGCCCGCCCAGCATGCGAGCACGCCACCACCAGAAGGTTCGGTCAGCGTCGGTGGATGCACTCGAGTAAGGCTCGCCAGGGATTTGCCAGCCGCCATCGACGGTGGCGTCGTAAAAGCCGAACTCCTTGTCGAGTGTCGAGGTGCCGCGTAACGGTGCCTGGTCCGGCGTATGAAACATCGGTGTCTCGATCTCGGGCACGTAGTTACGGCCCGCTTCGAGCATCAGCACTTTCGCGCCGTCCAGCGTCAAGGTGTACGCCGTTTGTCCGCCGGCGGCGCCGGAGCCGACCACGATAACGTCGTATTCCTTCTGGAGTCCGGCAGTATCGATCAGCGGCATGGCTCACCTTAAGTGGTTGGCTTAGCTAGCGCTTGGGTGGAGGTCCCGCGCTCTCTCTCACGATCAGTTTAATCGGCAGGGTGTGCATTGTGGGTTCGGGCTTGCCGCCGTTCAGCATGTCGAATAGTAGCGACATGGCTTTATTACCGATCTGGCGGGTGGGCTGTTCGATGGTGGTGAGCGGCGGATCGCAGAAGCTGGCGAATTCGATGTCGTCGAAGCCGACCACCGACACGTCTTGCGGCACCGAGCGGCCGGTGCTCTTGAGATGACGGATGGCGCCCAGCGCCATCTCGTCGTTGAAACAGAAAATCGCGGTCGGCGGCTTTTTGGTGCTGAACAGCTGCTCGGCGGCGGCGCGGCCCGAGCTCATGGAGAAGTCGCCTTGTGCGATCAGCGAGTCGTCCGCTGCAATCTTGGCGGCGCGCAGCGCGAGTTTGTAACCTCGCAAACGATCGGCGGTGAGCGGGCTGGAGTCAGGTCCGAGAACCGCGCCGATGCGGCGGTGGCCAAGGCCGAGCAAATAGGCGGTCATTTCGCGAGCCGCGGCGATGTTGTCGATGCCGACGCGCGGGCAAGGCGCATCCTCGATGTACTCACAGGCATTGACCAGCGGAATATCCAATGTGCCATTCGCGCCTCGCGCGGCCTTGGGCAGGCGCGGGTGCAGTTGGATCAAGCCATCGGCCTGGCGTGTTTCTACCAGGCTCACATAGTAGGCCTCACGGTCTTCGCGGCCTTCAGTGTCTCCGAGCAGCACTGCGTAGCCCTGTTGTTGCGCAATCTGCTCGATGCCGCGAATGACTTCGGCAAAGAACGGATTGGCGATGTTGGGTACCAGGACCACCACCGAATAGGCGCGCTTGCTGCGGAAGTTGCGCGCCAGCAGATTCGGCTTGTAACGACTGCGCTCGACTTGGGCGAGCACCTTTTTAAGGGTTTTCTCCGAGACCTTGTCGGGAGTGGTCAAGGCGCGGGAGACGGTGGCAATCGACACGCCGGCCTGGCGGGCGACCTGACGGATCGAAGTAACGCGGCTGGAGGACACGGGATACTCTGCTGGTGAACGGCTCTGAACGCATCGATTATGCACCGTTGCGCTGAATCGATTCCGGTTTGAAAGCCAGCGCGAACAACACGAACACGGCTGCCGCCAGTGCCGCCGGGATCAGCCAGATCGCTTTCCAGTCATGGCCGCCGGTCAACGCATACTGATCGTAGATCAGGCCAGCGACTTTGAAGCCGGCCAGCATGCCTACGCCATACGTCGCCAGCGTGATCAGACCCTGTGCAGAACTCTTGTATTGCTCGCCCGCCTTCGAGTCGGTGTAGATCTGTCCGGAGACGAAGAAGAAGTCGTAGCAGACGCCATGTAGAGCGATGCCGCCGATCAGCAGCACCAATACGGAATCTTGCGCGCCGAAGGCGAACAGCACATAGCGCAGTACCCAGGCGGCCATGCCGATCAGCAGCGTCTTCTTGATGCCGTAGCGATTCAGAAACACCGGCAGCAACAGCATGAACAACACTTCGGACATCTGGCCGAGGGTCATTTTGCCGGTGGGATTGGCTACGCCGATTTCAGCCAGAAAGATGTTGGTGTTCTGGTAATAGAACGCCAGCGGAATACAGATCAGCACCGAGGAAATGAAGAACACCGCGAAATTCCGGTCCTTGAGCAAGCGCAGAGCATCCAGCCCCAGCGCCTGAGAGATCACGCTTTGGGACGCGACGCGGACCGGCGGCGTGGCGGGCAGGGTGAAGCTGTACACGCCCAACACGAGCGAGATGACGCTGCACATGAGGAACGTGTTACGCAGCGCGCCCGCTGCCACAGCTTGCTGCGCATCCCAGCCGATGGTGCTGATGAACAGGCCAGCTGCAATCCAGCCGATCGTGCCCCACACGCGAATCTTGCCGAACTGAGCGGCGGGATCGGTCAGCTGACGGAACGACACGGAATTCACCAGCGCCAGCGTCGGCATGTAGATGATCATGTAGCCGAGCACATACGGATAGAACGAGGCGAAGCCGCTGGAGCTGTACATCAAGTACATCAGCAGCGCGCCGATCAGGTGGAGCACACCGAGGATGCGCTCTGCATTGAAGTAGCGGTCGGCGACCAAGCCGACGATGAACGGCGCAATGATCGCTCCCCAGCTCTGGGTCGAGTAGGCCTGACCGATGTCGCCGCCGGCGGCCGAGAAGGTGGCGCCCAGGAAGGTGCCCAGCGTGACGAACCAGCCGCCCCAGATGAAGAACTGCAGGAACATCATGACGCTGAGCCGAGTGGTGATCGGATTCAAAAGTCCCCCTGTCACCGGTGCGCCGGTCGGACCGCTTGGAGTTGGAATTTGTAACGGGTTACATGGCCAAGATTGCAGGAAACCGGCGCTGCCTGTCAAACAGCGCCGGCGGGCCTGAAAGGCGCTTACTTGTGCTTTCGGACGCTCACTTCCTTGAAGTACACGGTGTCCCGGGCGTCATGGTTCTGCAGCCCGATGTAGCCGCTGGCGGCGCGCTTGCCGCGATCCGGTTCGTGCTTTTGTTTCTTCTCCGGCACCGGCGAGCCTTCCTTGAAGTCGGTGACCTTGGTGCCGTTCACGGTGACCACGGTGCGCTCGTCTTCGAGGGTGATTTCCATCGTGTTCCATTCGCCGGTCTTGGGCTGGGCCAGCGTCTTGGTGAACGAATACAGCACGCCAGTGCGATGCCAGTCGTCGTCGCTGTCGTCGATCTGCACTTCGTAGCCCTTGTTCACGGGCATCCACGGTTCGGTGGGTTGTTCGGGAATGCGGATGAACACGCCGGAGTTGCCGCCGCCGTTGTCATCCGGTGCCTTGTAGACGATGCGAATGGTCGCGTTGCCGATCTTCTCGCCCGTGTACCACAGCAGGCCCATGCCGCCGACGGTTTTGAGCACGCCATTCTCGACCACGATTTCGCCTGGGCCGACGTGTTTCCAGCCGTCGAGGTTCTTGCCGTTGAATAGCGGCTTCCACTCGGATTTGGCGTTGTCGGCTTGCGCGGTCACGGCGCAGGTGGTGGCAACGATGACGGCGAGCAGCGCGGCGCGCCGATTGAATACGATGGACATAGGGTGTGCTCCTCTACGCTTTGAGCGTG
>NZ_JAEUPY010000293.1 GCF_016790065.1 Steroidobacter sp. | reverse complement strand
GACCAGCTGAATCTGCGAACGCATCAGCGGCTGCGAACTCGATGTGAAAAAGCCACCCGCCTCACGTACCAGCTTGGCCATGAACGACGCCGCCGCGACGATCGACGGCTCTTCCACGACCATGGGTACGACCACGTCTTTGCCGTTGACCAAGAAGTTGCTAGCCACCGCCAGCGGCAGTTCGAAAGTGCCGATGACGTTCTCGATCATTCCGTCAGCGGCAGCGCTCGGCAGCGCGCCGGGCTTGCCCAGCAGCTCGACATCCGCGGCCGGAACGAAGCCGGCATCGGCAAGCGCGCTCAGGCGCTGGGCGGGAGTCAACGAGCGGAAATTGGAGAGCCGTGAATCGAGAGTCATAGATCACCTAATCAGAATGCCGCGCGAAACAAGTTTCGAAAGTCTTGTTCGCTGCTGTCGCGCGGATTGTTGCAGTTGGAGTTGGCGGCAAAGCTCCGCCGGGCCAGTTCGTCGAGCTGATCTTCAGTCACACCGATATCGCGCAAGCGCGGCGGAATCCCCAGATCGCCGCAGAGAGCGCGCAACCCATGAATCGCCTGTGCCGCACGCCGTGCTTCACTTCGGCCGGTGCCGTCGATACCCAGAATGGCAGCGACTCGCGCATATCGTTCGGGGCTCGCCGATACATTGATGGCGGCGGCATGTGGCAAACAAACTGCGTGAGCCAACCCCTGCGAGACCGGAAACAACGCCCCCACCGACGTTGCCATGCTATGCACGTTACCGAGTCCGGTGACATTGAGTGACATCGCAGCCAGCGACGATCCGCACAACATGTCCAGCGCGGCCGACTCATTGGTTCGATCTGCAACGAAGCCGCGAACGCTGCCCGCGAGCAACGTCATCGCATGCAAATTCAACGCGTCCGAAAACACTGTGGCGCGCTGAGATAAGAAGGACTCGAACGCATGAACGAAAGCATGCATACCCGCCTGTGCGGCAAGGTCTGCCGGCATGGCACTGACGGTGAGCGGATCCAGAATCGACACTGCGCAAGCGTTTGACACTGCCGACCCCGCACCCGCCGCGGTCGGGATCGCGATCACCGGCAACGTTGGTGTCAACAAGCCAACAGCCTTCGCAACGTCGACGGTGCTGCTTCCACCGATAGCCAACAACGCTTCTACGCGACGCTCGCGGCCAGACTCGAACGCAGCCTGCACCGTACGATCAGTGTCACCGGTATCGATAGCACTGAAGACCTGGGTGGCAATGTCACTGCGCGTTAGAAGATCGGTCACCTTCCGATAGATCGCGCTATCCGACAGTGCTGGATCGAGCAGCACCAGCAACCGCTTGACCGCGCGTTCTTGAAGCACACTTGCGAGCCGCTCGTGAGCGCCGACGCCGAAGACAATCTTCGTCGGACACTCGAACGAGGCTATGCCCGCATCACGCCACATGAACTCGAGCACCTCGTTCACGTAACAGCACCGAACGCAGGAACGCGGCGCCGTCATCGACCGCTTCGTTCGCAACACGCGAGACAGCGACGGCCTCGATGAAGCTATGCGGCGCGCCCGGATACACCTTGGCCTGCACTTGCACGCCGGCTTCGAGCAAGCGCCCCGCCATCAGCAGATTCTGTTCCGCCAGGATGTCGCACTCGGCGATCACCAGGAATACGGGTGGCAGACCACGCAGCGAGGCAAACGCAGGCGCTGCATACGGATCGCGCCGGTCACCGACGTGGCTGATGTAGTTGTCCCAGAACGTGTCGACTTCGTTGGAAGTCAGCATGTCCTGCTCGGTGCCGTAACGTTGCCGCGACGCCGGCGAACAATCCGCCGTCGCGCCGCCGTAAATGTTCAGTACTGCCTTCACCAAATCGCCATGACCGGCGTCTCGGAGTTTCAGCACCGCCCCCATCGAAAGATTGCCGCCGGCAGAGTCGCCGCCGATACCAATCCGATGACCGTCGAGACCATGTGCGCGGCCGTGATCGTGCAGCCAGTGCACGACAGCCACCACCTGATTCAATGCCGTTGGATAGCGATGCTCCGGCGAAAGCGCGTAATCGACGCCAACCACCGCCATGCCGCCACGGTGTGCGAACTCGCGCATCACGCGATCATGCGTATCTACGCTGAACAACGACCAGCCGCCGCCGTGCATGTAAACGAACGTTGGCTTGCTGTGCCCTGGCGACGGATCGTAAATGCGCAGCCGAACCGGACCAGCTGCAGTCTCTGCGACGATGTTGCGAGTGTCTGCGATCACCGGGCCGCCTTTAGCCCAAGGCGCACGCGTGATCTCACAGATCTCGCGACGTTCCGGCCAGGAAAGATTCCTGCCGGCAGTCAGCTCTCTGCCTTTGGCGATGACATCATCGATGAACTCTTTGATTTCCGGATCGAGCGCACGCGGCGGCGGCTGACTGGTGGGCAACGCTTCCGCCGGTCGAGATTCGGCGAAGCTGCGCATCCAACTGGCCAGCGGGCCCTGATCCTTGATATCCAGTGCGCGCAAAATGTCAGCAAGCACATCGTCGCGCTCATCCTGGCCGAGCTTGAAGCTGCTGCGAGTCGCGACGATACGCGCCTCAAAGCCGACGATGCCGGTCACGAGCCGCTCGTAACGCGGGCCCATCTCTTCGCTCCGCCACGCACCCGGACGATTCGCTTCCATCTGCGTGACCAAGCCGTCGAGCAAGCGATCCGCGTCGCCACGCTCATCGCGCAACTCGATATCGACTTCGAATACCACGGACGCATAGTTCCAAGTCGGCGCTTGAGTGCGATCCCGCAGCCACGACGGTGAGATGTAGCCCTGCGGACCGATCAGCAACACCGTGGCTCGCGGGTTGGCGGCAAGCGCCTGCACCTGCGGATTGTTCCTGGCGAAATGGCCCAACACAGTTTTTGGAGTGCCATCGGCATCGCACACCAGTTGCACAGGCAGCGGCGTTGCATGCTGTGCGCCCGGCGCGCCGGAGACGACCCATGCGAGCGGTTGCTGCTGAACCAGCGCGCGGATGTCGTCGGAGTTACGAGGTTTGAATCGGTCGCTCATGAATAATCGTCGGTGGCAGCTTATGAATTAGAAGTGGTGAGGCCGGCCGCGCTGTGCCTGGGCCAGCGCTCTGCCCAAGGCAGTGCAGCTTCGAGTTCGAAGGCCAGTGCCAGCAGCACGTCTTCCTGCGCGCGATCGGCGGCAAACATGCTGCCGATGGGCAAGCCATTGCTGCTCTGGAACAGCGGCAGCGAAATCGCCGGCGTGCCGGCCATGTTTTGCAGCGGCGTGTATGCGACCCAGTCGAACATGGTGGACAGCAATTGTTCGGTCGACACCGTCGGCCCATACGTGCCCAGCAACGGCGGCGGCGCGCTGGTTACGGCGGACAGCACGACATCGAAACGAGAGAAGAACTCTTTGAGCTGAACCGGCAACCGCGCGATCTGCTGGTACGCGCGCTCCAGTGCCGACATGGGCAAGCGCTCGGCACGCGCACCCAAACCAAGAGTCCAAGGCTCGACGGCATCTTCTAAACGGCCACCGCCGATCAGCGTGCGAGCGCCATCAACACAGTCCGCCGCCAAGTGCGACCAGAGATCTTCGAAGGAATCCAGAACCGCGTGACCGTCCAACGGCCAGCTGGTCCGTTCGACGTTGTGCCCTAGCCTTGCGCA
>NZ_JAEUPY010000260.1 GCF_016790065.1 Steroidobacter sp. | reverse complement strand
ACTGAGCAACGAGTTGCCCTGGAGAAGCTGGGCATCGGCCTGAATGCCATCTTGATGAACGGTCATACCGGCTTGCGTCGCCAAGTGATGCCGGCGGACGGCGATGTAAATCGGGCCGCAAACGTCGAGGAGATTCGCCGCATGCAAGACATCTTGCGAACGGATCTTGCCGCTGGCCGGTCCTTTGGCATGTCGCTGGGATTGGAGTATCACGGCGCGCTGAATACCTCGCTCGACGAACAACTCGCACTCGGCAA
Organism: Steroidobacter sp.; assembly: GCF_016790065.1. Lineage (GTDB taxonomy): Bacteria > Pseudomonadota > Gammaproteobacteria > Steroidobacterales > Steroidobacteraceae > Steroidobacter. The sequence goes on along the minus strand of NZ_JAEUPY010000260.1, from coordinate 2,224 downwards.
GGTGCTGGCCGAATACAACGGCGTATTCATTCCGCACGTTCGCAGCTCGGGCATCTCTGCGATGGGGTATCAGCCGAGCGCCGCTAAGGGTGTGAAGCCAGCGACGCTGGAAGATTCCATTCAAGAGACGTTGCAGGTCGCGGAGCAAACGGGTGCCACCGTCGTGTTCACGCACATGAAAGCACTGGGCACTGGCTATCGCGGTCAGGCGAAGCGCTTCATACAGACGCTTCAGGCTGCGCGGGACCGTGGTGCTCGTGTCTATATGGATGTGTATCCGTACGACAGTAGTTCTTCCGACGGCAGCTTCGTCGCGATGCCGCCCTGGATCTTCAAGGGAACGTATCGCACTAACAATGGCGAGTGGGACTATCGAGCGGACTTCGACGCAGCTTGGCAACAGGCCGATGCGGCTACGAAAGACAGCTTCGCCGCTGACGTTCGCCATCAGATCGCCCTGAAGGGCGGGGCGGAGAACATTCGAATACTGGAGTTTCCGCGTGCTGACTACGTCGGCCAGTCCTATGCAGAGCTGATGAAGCTACGTCGAGTGGATGCAGTCCAGCTCGCTATCCTCTTGCAACGCGAAGGCAATCCTCAGTTAGCGGGCGGCGCTCGCATGCGTTCTTTCAGTATGGATGAGAACGACGTCATCGCCTTCTTCAAGCTCGATTGGTGTGCGGTGTCGACGGACGGTTGGATGGTGCTGCCCGAAGAGGCCGTCGGCGATAAGAAGTACGACGACACTCATGGCCGGGTGTTCGGCAGTTACCCGCGCCGTCTTGCTTACTTCAGCCGGGATCTTGGCATAGACACGCTCGAACATGCCGTGCGCGCCGCGAGCGGCTTGCCGGCAGAGATTCTTAATATTCATGATCGCGGGCGCATTGCTCCCGGCATGAAGGCCGACGTCGTGGTGCTCGACCTGTTGAAGCTCAAGGACAATACGACCTATCTGGAACCCAGCGTCTATCCGAGTGGCATCGAGCATGTGCTCATCAACGGCGGCTTCGCTGTCGATGGCGGTGAGCGAACGCTCGCGCTTCGCGGCAAGGTACTGAGCCCATCGAGCGTCCCATCGCCATGACACTGAGTGAATGCGGCCGGGCGTGTCTGGTTGCCATCATCGCCAGCTCCGCTGGGTTCGCGCTGCCGATTCAAGCTGGAGACCAGCAGCCTGCGGTTACGCTCGCGGCAGCGAAGGAGGCTGTAGTCAGCGCTCGCAGCGTGTTGCGGCGGGGCTTCGATTCGAATCGTCAGCGCGCCATCGCCTGGAGCGCCGATGGCAATTTGTGGGTGGCGAGCGAGCCGGACTTTTCTCCACGCATATTGAGCGCTCGCGACCAGCAGGGTTCGATCACCCAGATCTATCCCTCGGGCGACGGACAGTCATTCTTCTTCGTGCGTGAGCAAGGTAGTTCTCCTGGGACCAAGGAGCTTCTGCAAGTTGCTATAGACAAAGCTGGCTCGGCAAAGCGAGTCGACAGCGGTGCCGACATTCCGACGCAGCTCAGCTTTGCCCCCAGCGGCGACGCCGTCGCATTCGTCGACGGCACGATGCTCTATGAGTATCGCCGCATAGCTGATGGTCAATGGCAACGTCGCGCATTGTTGGATGCCAGCGATCCTCGCAACACGGCAGCGATTGGACTGAGCGATATCGCCTATTCCGCGGACGGATCGCAGCTCGCCTGGGTCAGTCAACGCAAAGCTCAGCAGCGCTATGTCGCCGTCCATGACATTGCCAAAGGCGAGACTCGTTATCTGGATCCGGGCGTGTTTGTGGACCTGTCGCCGGTGTGGTCGCCGGACGGTTCCGAAGTGGCCTTCATTCGTTGGCCAACGAATCTGGTCATGAACTATCGCTTCAGTTCGGGGCGCGAAGGCGTGCCGTGGAGCATTGTGGCCGCGAACGTCAAGACAGGCGCTGCACGCACTGTGTGGAAGGCGGATGCCGGCCCCGGCAGTCTGCCGGCGGGATTCGATCTCATTTGGGCACCGTCGGGAGAGATTTTATTCCGGTGGGAGAAGACCGGTTGGAATCTGTTGTACGCAGTGCCGGCGAGCGGTGGGGCAGCGAGGTTATTGACTCCTGGAGACGGGGAGGTTCTGTCGCAACCCGCGCTGAGTGCGGACGGCCGCTCGGTGGTGTACTCCGCCAACATCGGCGATCTGATGCGTCCGCATCTGTGGAGCGTTGCTCTCGCGGGCGGAGCACCTAAGC
>NZ_JAEUPY010000691.1 GCF_016790065.1 Steroidobacter sp. | reverse complement strand
TCGGATCAGCCGGTCGCAGCCGGTCAGCGCGGCGAGGTGACGCTCACGGGCGGTTTCAACTTCTGCCTGCCGCTGCTGCGCTATCGCACGGGCGATCACGCGTCGCTCGAGCGCCGAGGGGAAGATCTGGTGCTGGTCGGGCTCGAAGGCCGGCCGCCGGTGAAATATCGACGGCACGACGGGCGGTGGTTGAACAACATCGAGATCACCCATGCGCTGCGCCCGATGCCGTTGGTGCAGTTCAGCGTACATCAGCACGAGTCGGGAAAGATCGATGTCGACTATGTAGGCTCGGCGGTCGCGCCCGCGGATGTGGAGCAGGCGCTGAGATCGCTTTTTGGCGCGGACACGGCCTTGCAGATTCGGCAGGTCGGCGGCTTCGAGCGCAAGATCATCCAATACACGTCGGCGTTGCCGGGAGCGCAGGCGTGAGCTGGGAAGTCGCGGCCAATGTGACTTATCTCGTGTCCATTCTGCTGGCCACCCGAAACAGTTGGCACACCTGGTGGACCGGCATCGTCGGCTGCTTGTTGTTCGGCTGGCTGTTCCTGCAAGCAAAGCTGTATGCGGATGTGACGTTGCAAGTGTTCTTCATCGTGACCAGCGTCTACGGCTGGTGGCATTGGCAGCGAGGTCATGAAGGAACGCCGGCACCGATCAGCCGGAGTTCAGCGGGAGAACTTACGATCTGGGCCACGGCGGCGATTGTCGGTGCGATGGGTTACGGAGCACTGCTGTTGAAGTTCACTGACGCCTATGCGCCGTTCGTCGACTCGCTGGTGTTGACCTTCAGCATGCTCGCGCAATTCTTGTTGATGCGCCGGCGTGTGGAAACGTGGTGGTGCTGGCTGATCGTCAATACGATTTCGGTGCCGCTGTATTTGAGCCGCGACTTGCAATTGACCGCCGCGTTTTATGCCGCTTACTGGATCAATGCGTGCGTGGCGATGCGCCACTGGTATGTGCTGTTGGGTCGGGAGCGGACTTTGCAGGTGCCGCAGGTGTCCGGTGCGCAGTGAGTTTTGATTTCGAGTGCGGCCTGGTGGTCGGGAAGTTCGCGCCGCTACACCGAGGCCATCAGTACCTGATCGACACGGCATTGAGTCAGTGCCGGCAGGTGATTCTGTTGTCTTACTCGAATCCCGAGTTGCCAGGCTGCGCTCCCGAGCGTCGTGAAGCTTGGCTTGCCAGGTTATATCCACAGACCACGCGGCTGGTCGTTACCAACGAGCGCTTGGCGCAATGGTTTCCGGGGCAGCAGCGAGTCATTCCTCCGAATAGCGCTACTGATGATGAGCATCGGGAATTCACCGCTGAGTTGATCCGGCATGTGGCGTGCCGGTCCGTCGATGCTGTGTTCACGAGCGAAAGCTATGGCGAGGGCTTTGCTGCCTGTCTCGATCGTTACTTTCGCCGCTTCGACCCTTCAGCCAGGCCAGTGCGGCATGTGCTGGTCGATGAGTCTCGGCGCAGCTTGCCGACCTCGGGCACATCGATCCGCGCCGATGTCCATGCGGCACGCGAGTGGCTGCATCCAGCGGTGTACGCGTCGTTCGTCGAGCGCGTCGTCTGTCTCGGTGGTGAGTCGAGTGGCAAGAGCACACTGACGGAGGCGCTCGCTCGCAAGTTCGGAACGCTGCACGCACCGGAGTTCGGTCGAGAACTGTGGGTGGAGCGGGGTGGTAATCTCACATTCGATGACCTGCTGCTCATCGCTCAAACCCAAGTGACGCGCGAGGAGCGCTTGGCGGAGCAGTCGAATCACTATCTGTTCTGCGATACGTCGCCGCTGACGACGCTGTTCTATTGCCAAGACCTGTTTGGTAGAGCAGCGCCGGAGCTGACGAGCCTGGCCGGGCGCGAGTATCTTCTGACCGTGCTGTGCGCACCAGACTTCGAGTTCGTCCAGGATGGTACGCGTCGGGAATCGGGGTTCCGCTTGCAGCAACACGATTGGTACGTGCGACAATTGCGCCAGCGTGGCATTCGCTACATCGAAGTGCGGGGTAGCGTCGAGTCGCGGGTCGAACAGGTAGTGACCGAGTTGCGCGGGGTTGGAGCTACTCGATCCGACGCTTGATCAGTTCCTCACTCGACTGCTGCAACGTGGTCGCGGTCCGGGTCTTGTGTTTCAACGCCAAGAACACGAACAAGGCATCGATCAACGCCAACTGCGTGACCCGTGAGGCCAGCGGCGCCTGAAAATATTTGATCTCGCTCGGCGTCGCATACAAACAAAAATCGGCGTGGGTGGTGATCGGCGACTTCATGGCGTTGGTCAGGGCGATGGTGGTCGCGCCTTTGGCCTTGGCGACCTCCAGGCACTCCACCGTTTCGCGCGTGGTGCCAGAGAGCGAAATGCCGATGGCGACGTCACCCTTTTCCAGTTGAGTCGAGGCAATCAACTGTATGTGCGAATCGAAATGCGCCGAGGCATGCAAGCCCAGCAATAAGAACTTGCAATAGGCGGTGTGCGCCACTGGATACGACAGGCCGATGGAAAACAATTCGACGCGGCGGCCCTTGTCGATGGCCTGCGCGATCCGCTCGAACTGCGCCGGCGGATTGATTTGCAACGTCTCGCTCAGGCTTTGCGCGTGTACGTGGAAAACCTTCTCGAGCAACGAACCGTTTTCTTGAAATTGCCCGGCCGGTAAACCCGACTGGGCCAGGTCGCGGGCCAAAGCGATCTTAAATTCAGCGAAGCCGGTCAAGCCCACGCGCCGGCAAAAGGCGACGATGGCGCCAACACTGGCGCCGCAGTCTTCCTTGAGCTGCGCGATGGAGGAGCTGATGACTTTCTCCGGGTCGGCCAGCACGCAGTCGGCGATCAACCGGTCGGTGGGATTCAACGACGCCAGGATGCCCTTGATATAGGTGAGCAACGGCCGCCGCGTATCGGCCAGTGTTTCGGCCGAGCTGGATGTCTTGCTAACTGCAGTCTTGCGTCTCACCGGGACATTCTATGGGCAGCCTTGACATCGCACCAGCTGCCGCGTAACGTTGAATTCAGTTCACAATTACTACAACGATACTGAACATAGTTCATCGAAAGTTCAGCATCGAGCCGCAAGCCTCTAGTTGCAAGTCTCAAGGGTGTGTGGGGGTCCTTCCATGTCGCTTGAACCGATCAATCGTCTAATGCAGCACGCTCGTCACCACGACTATGCCGTGGGTTATTTCGAGAGCTGGAGTCTGGATTCCGTGCAGGGCGTAATCGATGCGGCGGAGGCCACGCGTTCGCCCGTCATCATTGGGTTCAATGGCGAATGGCTGGCGGAACGTCAAGGCGCCTCCACCCAGGAGTTGCGCTTGTATGCCGCTATGGGCCGGGCCGCGGCCATCGAGGCCGACGTGCCGGTGGGCTTCATATTCAATGAATGTCCCAACGACGATTGGGTGGAGCACGCCATCGGCGCCGGCTTCAACTTAGTGATGCCCGCGGATCCCGGAGCGCCGTTGGATGACTACACCCGTCGCGTGAAGAAGCTGACCACCCTGGCGCACAGCCAGCAGGTCGCAGTGGAAGCCGATTTCGAAGCGGACGAACTGGACGTGATCGCCTACGCCGAGGGTGCCGCCAAGTTCGTGGCCGATACCGGGATCGATCTGCTCGCGGTCAGCGTGGGTAATGAAGAAATCAAACTGCACGGCCGGCTGCCGCTCGACTTGCAGCGCCTGGAGGCTGTCGGGCGGCGCATCGATATTCCCATGGTGTTGCACGGGGGCACGGGTATCGAGGACGACTCGATCCGGGCCGCCATCCGGCTAGGGGTCAGGAAGATCAACTATGGCACCTATATGAAGCAGAAGTATCTTCGTACCCTGAAGAGCGCGCTGGACACCGACGAGCCCAATCCCCATGCCTTGCTCGGCAACGGCAGCAGCACCGACTTGGTCGTGGTGGGCCGTCAGGTGGTGCGGGATGCGGTGCTGGAGCGCATCGACCTGCTTGGATGCTGCCACAAGGTGTGAGCTATGCCAGACGTGGGTTGTGCCGGACTGCTGGTCGAGGACACCTTTTGCGGTCCGTTGGCGGCGCTGCCGCCGGCGGGAGCCTTGTTGACGCTCGACGACATGCCGGTGCGGGCGGGCGGTTGTGCCGCGAACGTCGCCATCGATCTGGTCAAACAAGGGATCAGTGTCGACCTCGCCGGTTGCGTGGGCCGTGACGGTGCCGCTGACGCTTTGCTCAAAACATTTGCCCAGCAAGACGTCGGCGCTTCGCGAGTCGTGCGCGTCGAGCAATACCCCACCAGCCGCACCGTGATTTTGTTGATCGAAGGGCAGGACCGCCGTTACTTGCATGTGATCGGCGCCAACCGCGCTTTCAACATCGAGCAGATCTCTCATCAATGGCTGTCGTCATTGAAAGTGTTTTATCTGGGCGGTTTGTTTGCTCTGCCAGGCATCGAGTTTTCCAAACTGGCGGCGCTGCTCGCGTTCTGTCGCGAGGCCAAGGTCAAAACCGTGGTGGATGTGGTCGTGCCCCAGGGTCAAGCGGATCAGGCGGGCCAAGCTGGATTGTCACAGTTGAAAGCCTTGCTACCGCTCATCGATGTGTTCCTACCCAATGACGATGAAGCGCGAGCCTTCACTGGTCTGGCGGATCCGTTCGATCAATTGCGCGCCTTCACCGACGCTGGTGCAAATACCGTGATTGTCACGCGAGGCGGACTCGGTTCGGTGGCGGTTCGCGACGGACAGATCTGGAGCTGTGGCGCCTACAGCATGGACGTAGTCGATCCTTCGGGTTCGGGCGATGCCTTCACTTCCGGCGTGATCCGTAGCTTGCTCGAAGGTTGGGGTCTGCCGCGCACGCTGCGTTATGCGAGTGCCGTCGGCGCCTCGGCCACGCGCGCCGCAGGCACCACCGATTCCGTATTCAGCGCCGCCGAAGCCGAAGCGTTTCTGGCCGAGCGTCCACTGACTGTCACCGAGGGGCGTTGAGCATGGATCTGAACATGAAGATGCCGGATCTCGCCACCAATGACGGAGTGGAGCTGGGCGTGACGCGCTGGCTGGTAGCGGTGGGTGACGTGGTCAAGCGCGGCCAACCGTTGTTGGAAGTCGAGACCGATAAAGCCGTTCAAGAAGTCGAGAGCGTGGTCAACGGCACGCTCAAGACCATTCATGTGCAGCCGGGGCAGAAAGTGCCGGTGGGCGCCATCATCGCGACGTTCAAGGTGAGCTGATGTCAGGCTACGAGCGCAAATTCCTGCTGAATCTGTACGAGCGCATGCTCTTGATCCGTGAGTTCGAAGACACGGTCAAGTTTCTGTTTCTCGAAGGCACCATGCCGGGCACGATTCATCAATGCCAAGGCCAAGAAGCCACCGCTGTCGGAGTGTGCGCGGCGCTCGGTGCTGATGACTGGATTACTTCGACGTTCCGCGGTCATGGTCATGCACTGGCCAAAGGCCTGAGCCCGCAGGAACTGATGGATGAATTGTTTGGTGCCGAAACCGGCTGCTGCAAAGGTCGCGGTGGCTCGATGCATGTCGGCAATATGAATAAGGGGATGGTCCCGGGCATTGCCATCGTGGCAGGTGGCATTCCGCTGGCGGCCGGCATGGCGCTGTCGTTCAAATTGGAAAAGAAGCCGCACGTCGTGGCTTCGTTCTTCGGCGACGGTGCGGTCGCCGAGGGTGCTTTCCATGAAGGCGTCAACATGGCCGCTATCTGGAATTTGCCCGTGATTCTGGTGTGCGAAAACAATCTTTACGGCGCTTCGACGCACGTAGATCTGGTGATGAAAAACTCGCGCATCTCCGAGCGAGCGGCGTCTTATGGATTCCGCGGCGAGACGGTGGATGGCAACGATGTGCTGGCTGTTTATGAAGCTTCGCAACGAGCCGTCGCTGAGTGTCGTGCGGGCAAAGGCCCGGTGCTGCTCGAACTACTGACGTATCGTCGCACTGGGCATTCACGTCGCGATCCTTGTCACTATCAACCCAAGGATGAGCGCGAGGCTTGGGCACAGCGCGATCCCATCGATCGCTTCCGGGCCGCGGCGCAAATTACCGCTGCCGACCATGAACTCATCAACACTCGGGTACAAAAGCAGTTGCTCGATGCCGTCGAGCGCGCCAAGTCGGCTCCGCATCCCAGTGCCAGCGGTTTGACCGAGTACGTTTTTGCCGAGGCGTCGCCGCGCCCACCTGCGCTTACAGAACAAATAAACCCCGTCTTGAGCGCAGATGGTTCAACGCGGCGTCTCGGCATTGCTGAAGCGTTGCGCGAAGGGATTGCCGAAGAGATGGCAGCAGACCCGCGCGTGTTTTGTATCGGTGAAGACATTGGCGTGCCGGGAGGCTGGGGTGGTGCTTTCACCGTGACCTTGGGCCTGGAAAAGAAATATCCGGACCGAATGATCAATACGCCCATTGCCGAGCTGGGCTTTTTCGGCCTGGCCACCGGCGCGGCCATGATGGGGCTGCGACCCATCGCCGACGTGCAGTATGGCGACTTCCTGTTCCTGGCCAGCGATCAGATCATCAACAACGCGGCCAAGATGCGTTACATGTCCGGCGGCACGGCTAGCGTTCCATTGGTGATGCGCGCGCCCGTGGGTGCAACCGGTCGCGGCTCGCAGCATGCACAGAATATGGAGCGTTACTTCACTGGTGTGCCCGGCCTCAAAGTAGTCGCGCCGTCCAATGCCTACGACGCCAAGGGTTTGCTCAAGGCCGCGATTCGCGACGGTAATCCGGTGCTGATGTTCGAGCACAAGCTGCTGTATGGCTCGAAGGGCGCGCGTGCCGAAGGCGGTGCCGTCGACGCCTCGAGCGATGTTCCTAATGGAGACTATGTGGTGCCGCTGGGCAAAGCTGCCGTACGACGCGAAGGCAATCGCGTGACGGTGTTGGCCTGGTTGCTGATGGTCCATTACGCCATGCAGGCTGCCGAAGGCATGGATGCGGAAGTCATCGACGTGCGCAGTCTGTCCCCTATCGATTGGGACACCATCGGCGCCTCGGTTCGTAAAACAGGTCGTGCCTTGATCGTGGAAGAAGGGCCGGTGACTGGCGGTGTGGCCGCTGAGATTGCCGCCGGCATCGCGGAGCGTTGGCCGTCCGTGCTGGTCACTCGCGTGGCATCGCCCGATGTGCCAGTGCCGTTCACTCCCGTGCTCGAGAACGCTTATCGACCCGATGTGGCACGCATCTCGACCGGCATGCGACAGATTTTGGAGAGTACCCATGGCTGATACAGAAGCACTTCGAGAAGCCAAAAATTTTCACGAAGGAGTGCCCGTGCACACGCCGGGCTTCTTCCTGCGCGGTGCGGGTTCGCTCGATTGGGGCATGAAGAATCGGCTGGCGCGTATCTTCAATCCAGAAACCGCGCGCACAGTGATGCTCGCCATCGATCATGGTTATTTCCAAGGTCCCACCACGGGCCTGGAACGAGTGGATCTGAACATCGTGCCGCTGATGCCCATGGCGGACGCGCTGATGCTGACGCGAGGCATGCTGCGGACCACCGTGCCACCGGCCATCAACAAGCCCATTGTCATGCGTTGTAGCGGCGGGCCGAGCATTCTGAAAGAGCTGTCCGACGAGCAGCTGGCCGTCGACATCGAAGACGCGATTCGGATGAACGTGTCCGCGCTGACTTTGCAGGTGTTCATCGGCGGTCAGTTCGAAACGCGCTCGGTGCACAACATGACTCGCCTGGTCGACATGGGCATGCGCTATAGCATCCCGACCATGGCCGTCACGGCAGTGGGTAAGGAGCTGACGCGTGATGCGCAGTATCTACGCCTGGCCTGTCGCATCTGTGCGGAGCTGGGTGCGCAGATCGTCAAGACCTATTACTGCTCCGAAGGCTTTGAATC
>NZ_JAEUPY010000236.1 GCF_016790065.1 Steroidobacter sp. | reverse complement strand
GTCCTGCAGACCAAGCACAGGCGGCGAAGACGCTTGCCGGGCCGACACCGTGAGCGGTGCGCCGAGGAATAACGATGCACCCGCCCAGGCCATCAGCGCCTTGCGGGCAAACGAAAAGAACATTGCAAACTCCATCCGTGCGCACGAGGCGCACTGCTAAACCAGAGGTTCTGAATCGCAGTCGCGATCAGAACGCGGTATCGGTATCAGCGGATGGAGAAAACAGGAGGACCGCGTAACGGCGGTCGCCAATGCCCGCGCCGGGAGGCACGATTTGGATCGGAGGAAGGTGGAGAGAAAACAGCGATACACGGTTGCGCAACCAGGAAGGCGAGTGCAACCAGGCATGCCAACGGAATCCAGTTCGACCAGAACATGGATTGGAACGTGTTCTGAGCGCTCACCGAACCTTGCAGATCGACGACCTGATCGCCGGTTTCAGGAACGCTCTCGGGGTGGGGATGGGGATGTGGCTCCAGATCATGGCTATGACCTGAATGCACTTCCGCGCTCATCGAAGCTGCGGAACTGATGTGCGCATGACTGGTATCGAACGGCATCAGCAGAACGCTGAGGTTCAACAACAGACACAAAATGGCAAGGTAGCGGCGCACGCCCGGAGTCTACCCATTCCATCCGCGCGTTTACAACAATCTACACGCGGGAAGGATTACTTCAGATAGGACCGGACGATTTTGACCACTGATTCGATGTCCTGCAGGCGTTCCTTCTGCGGCAGCTTCGCGTCGCCGAGATGGTCGCGCAGGTGCCCCTCCAGGATCTCGGCCATCAGCCCGGAAACGGCGCCCCGGACCGCAGCGGCCTGCTGAAGTACGTCAGCGCAATCCCCATCCGCGTCGATGAGTCGCTCGAGTCCTTCCAGCTGTCCCTTGATCCGCCGCACCCGAGCGAGCAGCGGTTTCTTTGCCGTGATCGTATGACTCATCTGCTTCCCAATCCGTATACTGTGGGGGAGTATAGTACCGCACCGGACGAACATCGTGACCTCAGTCGCCGATTTCCTACATACGCACACTTTCGACCAGCAGGACCCGCGCGCCGAGCGCCGGACGCGGCTGGTCGTATGGCTCACTGCCACCATGATGGTCGTGGAGATCGTGGGCGGTTGGCTGTTGAACTCGATGGCGCTGCTCGCCGACGGCTGGCACATGAGCTCGCATGCGCTGGCGCTGGGCCTTTCGCTGCTTGCCTACTCTGTCGCCCGACGTTATGCGGCCGATCATCGCTTCAACTTCGGGACCTGGAAGGTCGAGGTGCTGGGAGGATATACGAGCGCGGTCCTGCTATTGGGCGTCGCTGCGCTGATGCTGTTTCAATCAGTCGAACGCATGGCCTCGCCGCGTCCGATCCAGTACGACGAGGCGATCGTCATCGCGATCATCGGCCTGGTCGTCAATGCGGTCAGCGCCGGCTTGCTCCAGGTTGGCGGGCATCACGCCCATCATCACAACGGGCATGATCATGAGCATGGACACGCACCTCATCATGACCTAAATCTACGCTCCGCCTATCTGCACGTCCTCGCCGATGCGGCCACCTCGGTATTCGCCATCGTTGCATTGATCGGCGGCAAATATTGGGGCGCCGACTGGCTCGATCCGACCATGGGCATCGTCGGCGCCGTGCTTGTCAGCGTGTGGGCCGTCGGGCGATTGCGCG
>NZ_JAEUPY010000690.1 GCF_016790065.1 Steroidobacter sp. | reverse complement strand
GTGTTGAGCGCGCGACCCTACGCCTATCTCGACGATGCACCGCTCGAAGAGCGTCGCACTCAAGCAGTGATGAGCCGGCGTTGGATGGATCCGCAATCGGCGTCCGACATCGGCAAGCTGGATCCAGCGGCAATCGCACGGGTTCGCGAAGAAGCTTGGCCCGACGCCGGCACCGCTGACCAGCTGCACGACGCGTTGACCTGGCTCACGTTCATGACGGCCGAAGAAATGGAACGTCAGCCGATGTGGCCTGGCCTGTGTCAGGACCTCATCACGCAGCGACGAGTGACCAAGCTCAGCGTCGGCCAGAGCGGTATCTTCGTCGCCACGGAGCGCGTGCCTTATTTCCAGTCTCTGTTCCCGGATGTGCCGTTGGAACCGCAGATTGTGGTGCCGCCGGCCTACGCGGCCAAACGCGAGCGCGACGAGTCGTTCATCGAAATCGTGCGCGGTCGATTGGAAGGGCTCGGCCCGACCACGGCGCAGGCGCTTGCTGAATCATTCGGCAGCGATGTCGAAGCAGTCGACGCCGCCTTGCTGGCACTGGAAGCCGAAGGCACGGCCATGCGCGGCAGTTTCGAGCAGAAAATAACCACGACGCAGTGGTGCGACCGACGATTGCTCGCCCGCATTCATCGCTACACGGTCAAACGCCTGCGCGCCGAGATCGAGCCTGTGCAGGCGCGCGACTACCTGCGATTCCTGTTCGATTGGCAACGAGTCACCACCAACGCCCGCATGCAGGGGCCAGACGCGGTGCCGGCAGTGCTCGCACAATTGGAAGGCTTCGACGCGCCCGCCGGTGCGTGGGAAACAGAGATCTTGCCGACTCGCATCGCCGAGTACGAACCCGCCTGGCTCGATGAACAATGTCTCGCAGGCCGCATCATCTGGACTCGCCTGGCCACGCGCGCCGGCGACTCAGAGCGTGGCGCGTCGCCGGTTCGCTCGACACCCATCGCACTGTTGCCTCGACGAAATGTGAAACAGTGGTCGCAGTTCGCCGGCAGCATCGAACGCTCGCAGCTCACCGACAAAGCACAGCGCGTCGCTGAGTACATCGATGAACATGGCGCATCGTTCTATGACGAGATCGTGGATCAAGTCGGCTTGCTGCCGGTGCAAGTGGAAGAAGCGCTGGGCGAGCTGGTCGCACTTGGCCTGGTGAATTCCGATAGCTTCGGTGGCTTGCGCGCTTTGTTGATGCCGGCCGACCGTCGTCGCGCCAGTGCGCGAGATCGGCGCCGTCAGCGTCGCGTCGCCATCTTCGGCATGCAGGACGCCGGCCGCTGGGCGCTGGTGAAAAGGAAAGAAACAAAGGCCGACGATACGAAGCGCGTGCCGCCGCGCAATGACGAAGCTGTCGAACACATCTGTCGCACGCTGCTGAAGCGTTGGGGCGTGGTGTTCTGGAAGTTGTTGGAGCGTGAAGCTGACTGGTTGCCGCCCTGGCGCGATTTGTTGATGTGCCTGCGCCGCTTGGAAGCACGCGGTGAAATTCGCGGCGGACGCTTCGTCAATGGCTTTTCCGGCGAGCAGTTCGCGTTGCCCGAAGCCATCGGTCAACTGCGCGAAGTGCGTCGTCGTGAGAACAGCATGCAGCTGGTGTCGCTATCCGCTGCGGATCCGTTGAACTTGATCGGCATCGTCACGCCGGGCGGTCGGCTGCCAGCACTCACTGGTAATCGAGTGCTGTATCGAGACGGTGTGCCGGTGGCACTGTACGTGGGCGGTGAAGTGAAGTTCATCGAACAGCTGGATCCTGCCGAGCAATGGCAGGCGCGCGGCGTGCTGTTGCGACGACAGGTGCCGGCACCGCTCGCCGACTTGGCTTGAATAAGCGCTTAGATCACGATGGTCTGACCTGGCTTGGAATTCACTTTTTCCTGCTTGGGATCTTCTCGTTCCAATTCCAGCGAATCCGGGTCGACCGGCGCTTCGGGCTCCGCCTTGGGCTTGACGTCCGAGTCGTTGTTGGAATCTTGCTGAGCGATGGTGCCCAGGCCATTCATGCGCGTGTTCACTCGCTGCGGCGTGCCTGAGTAGAAGATCGCGCCAACGCCATTCATCGTGGCATCGAGCGAGTCGCGTGCATTGACGAGCACACTGCCGACGCCATCGACGGTCACGGACGCATCCATCACCGCGAGTTTGCTCAGGTCAGCGTGACCGGCTCCGGTCATGCGCACTTGCAACTTTTCCAGATTGCCGTCGGCCACGATGTTCGCAGCGCCGGCAGCTTTGATCTGCGTATCGCCGCCGTGCAGCCCGGTGACGGACACGTCGTTGCCACCTTGAAGCTCGAGCGATTCGAGCCGCGGCACAGTGATGTTCACCGTCAGGCGCGAATTGCTGTTGCCGATGACCCAATCCCGCTTGCGGGTTTTGATGTGGAGCGTGTCGCCGCGAACTTCGGTCTCCAGACGACTCACCACGCCTTCATGACCGTGGATCTGGACCGACACCGGCTCGCCGATGGCGATCTCGATCTTGGCCGCGCCGTCCATGTCGATGGAATCGAACGAGCCGACCTCGCGCCGCTCGCTCACCACCGGCCCTTTGTCGCCCCAATCGTTGGAATGCTCGCCACAGCCGCTGAGCAACGAGCAGCCGAGGACGAGCGCACCGAGCGTTGGATAGATTTTCATGACGACCTCGGCCACAGTCCGCGGAATTTTACATAGCTCGACGATGCGGTCATGGTGAGCCGACCAACCGCCGGGCGGAAGAGAGTGCCGGTGAATCGCGGCCCGGCGCCGGTGAGTTGGCGCGCTGGCCGGCGGCAATTTGTGACGGTCGTCACAAGTCCGGGCTCATAGCCCACTGAGTCGACGTTTTCACAAGCATGCTGTGAGGGCGTTGCGTGCAGCGTGATGTTGGTCCGTGCTCGTAGGGCACGTGCAGGGTTAACCTACTTGCCGTACAGATGAAGCCTCCGTCCCGAAACACTTCCCGCCCGACGCTCCGCGAGCGCTTCTCCAAGCTCTTGCCGCCTCTGTCTTTTGCCGAACCGTTGGAAAGCCAGTATCGCCACTGGCACACCGATCATGCGCGCGAGCGCGTGAAGTACACGATGCTGCCCGCGATGGGTGTGCTGCTGATCGTGTCGCTGGCCGGCGGACCGTTCCGCGAATTGCGCGAAACCTTGTTTGCGCCGGAGCAGATGGCCCTCGTCGATTTGCTCCGATTCGGCGTGTTGCTGCCGACCTGCACGGCGATGTTGCTGGTCACCTACACCAAGCTGTATTCCCGCTGGCTCGGCTTCGCCGCGCCGGCCGTGTCGCTGCTGCAGAGTCTGTGTATCGTCGCTTTCGACCTGCTGATGCATCGGCAGGGTTATTCGCTCAGCTCGGTGCTGCCGATGCTGGTGCTCTCGGCCTACATGCTGTTCGGCATGATGCAAACGCCGGCCACCATCACCGCGACCGCCATCGTCGCCGCCTACGGCATCACCGGTTGGGCCGCCGATCTGAACACCGGCCAGCGCTTGTTCGACCTGGCCATGACCAGTTTCGCGCTGGTGCTGGGCTTCTTTTTCCACTACAGCTTCTCGCGTACTCAACGCTTGAACTGGTTCAGAAACATGATGCTCACCGATTCGGTGCACCGGGATGCGCTGACCAACATCGGTAACCGGCGCATGTTCGACGTGCACATCGAGCGCTTGTGGAATCAAGCCGTGCGTACGCGCGCACCGGTGGCGCTGCTGCTGGTCGATCTGGATCATTTCAAATCGTTCAACGATCACGCCGGCCATCAGGCGGGCGATCACTGCCTGGCGCGCGTCGCCGGCGCCATCGCGCAGTCGGCGCGCCGGCCGCTGGATGTCGCGGCTCGCTACGGCGGCGAAGAATTCGTGGTGTTGTTGTTCGATGTGCAGCGAGACCGAGTCGAAGAGCTGTGCCGCGAGCTGCACACCAACCTGGCGGCGCTACAGATCCCGCATCCGGCCTCGTCGGTCGGTCCCTATGTCACGGTCAGCATCGGCGCGGCCTGCGTCGAGCCTGAGGCCGGCCGTCATCACGATGGCTTGATCCAGCTGGCGGACGAAGCGCTGTACGCTGCGAAGGAAGGCGGGCGCAATCGTACCGCCGTCATGGATCGCGAGTACGCCACGCTCAACACCGGTGCTTTCCGCGTGCCCCGTTCGCGAGCACGTAACGAAGCGGCCTGACGCTTTCTAGAGACTTATTGTCATGGACAGCGTTATCAAGCGACGCTGCCCGTCGGCCCGTGCTTTTCTGATGTTACATTTCTCAGCCGAACTTCCTCTCGAGGCGCCACCGCTGCATGTCTGCCCCTATCGATAAGCCTGCTAAAGCCAACGAAATCGTCACCCTGCAGTCTCATATCCTGCAGCAGCAGAGCCACCACCCCGAAGCCAGCGGGCAGTTCTCCTGGATCCTGTCGGCACTGGCGATCTCCGCCAAGATGATTGCCTCACACGTGCGCCGTGCGCGACTCGATGACGTGCTCGGCACCGTCGGCAATCAGAACGTGCAAGGCGAACAACAGCAGAAGCTGGACGTCATCGCCAACGACATCTTGTTACGCACCTTGGGCGGTCGCGAAGGCGTGGCCATCGTGGCGTCGGAAGAAAACGAAGAGCCGGTGATTCTGCGCACCGACGAGGATGCCGAGCGCAAGTACTGCGTACTGTTCGATCCGTTGGATGGCTCGTCGAATCTGGATGTCTGCGGCGCCGTCGGCACCATCTTCAGCATCCTGCGCAAGGATCGCCGCTCGTCGGAGCCGCAAGCTTCGTTGTTGCAATCGGGTGCCCGGCAGGTCGCGGCCGGTTATGTGCTGTATGGCTCCTCGACCGTGTTCGTGCTGACCATAGGCCACGGCGTGGACATGTTCGTGCTCGACCCGAACTACGGCGCCTTCATGCGCGTGGCGCAGGGCGTGCGCATCCCTAAGGCCAACAAATGCTACTCGGTGAACGAAGGCAATCGCCTGAGCTTTCCCGAGGGCTATCAGAAGTACCTGTCTTGGGCGCAGGAGCACGGCTATTCGAGCCGCTACGCCGGCGCCATGGTGGCGGATGTGCACCGCATCCTGCTGCAGGGCGGCGTGTTCATGTATCCGCCCACCCGCAAGGCGCCCAAAGGCAAGCTGCGGCTGATGTACGAAGCCAATCCCATGTCCATGATCGTGGAACAGGCCGGCGGTAAGGCGCTGAGCGCCCCGGGCGAGCGCATCCTCGACGTGCAACCGACTGACATTCATCAGCGCGTGCCCGTTATCATCGGCAGCAGCGAAGAAGTGGATCACGTGGCGGCCCAGCTGTAACCCAGCAAGACCCGGTAATTCACTGTGGCTCTCCGCGCGTTGCAGCAACCTGCAGCGCCGGAGTGTATTCTCTCGCCTAGTGGTTTGGCTCTCTGGGAAGCCTGTGCTCACGGCCGATAAAGTTCTCGTCACGGTAGGAACGCCTTGCTCGATCTCGGCAGTAGGCAGCACGGAGACCTATCGCGCGCGTGTCGTCGGCGCACCGGAATTCATTGCCTTAGCGGCGTTCGACGCGGGGCTGGTCGACCTCGATCCCCAGGCCGATGGCTCACTGAAGCTGCGCTGGACCAACGGCGAGAGCACCACGCTGGCCGAGGTCGAACGTCTACATGGCGCGCAGCTGCGCGCATCGCTGGGCATCCGTTATATCGATGAGCTGACTGCGCTCGGCAGCGCGGTGGTCACCGACGTCGCCGCCTCCTTGCCGCACGACTTCGATCGCGGCGGTTTGCGCCGGTTGGCGGGCCTCACCTATCGCGACGTGCGCGATTCGGCGCTCAAGGATATGTATGGCCTTTTCGACGACGATCCGCGACTGGGACCGTCGTTACAGTCGCAGTTGTTTGCCTACAGCGGCTTGGGCGCGCTGGCGGCGCTGCCGGTGTCCTTGTCCGAGCTGATTCCCAACCCGTACGAGTTTCGAGTCGCCGGCGCGACGGCGTTCCCCGGCCTCGATGCGCACGGTCAGTTGCGCCAGGCCGGCACGGTTACGCCGGACAACGACAAGCTGCGCGACAAGTTCGCGATGCGCCTGGCGAATTCATTGTCGTCGCACGGCCCGGCACTGCTGTCCACGATGCTCGCGCCGTCGTACTCGCTGAGTAAGTCGCTCAAACATCCCGAGCTG
>NZ_JAEUPY010000229.1 GCF_016790065.1 Steroidobacter sp. | reverse complement strand
AATGCGAACTTCCAGTCCTTCGGGGATGCGTCCAAAGCAACGCTCGCCGACATGGCGCGGATCAACGTTTGCAGTGATCCAGGCACCGCCGCCGGTTTCGGTCATCGCCCACGCTTCGATCAAAGGCACGCCGAAGCGTGATTCGAAAGCAGCGTGATGCTTGGGATCCACACCGGCACCGAACGCGAAACGAATCTGCGATGAATGGTCGTCCTGCCCACTCGGGGTCGCACCGAGCAGCATCGCGGGCATCACGCCCAGGTAGTGAAAACACGTCGCGCGCGTGTCTCGAATCGTGTTCCACCACGACGATGGATGAAATCGATCCAGCTGAATCAGGCAGCCGCCCGTGAGCAGCATGGCCATGAATGAACACCCCAGCGCATTCATGTGGGTCACCGGCAACGGCGTGGCCAGGCGCTCCACTCCAGGACGAAAACTGCAGTATCCGCCCAGCGTCGTGTAGTGAGTTCCGATCTGACTGAAGTAGCTATCGGTGAGCACACAACCTTTCGACGTTCCCGTGGTACCCGACGTGTATAGCAGCGCGGCTTCATCTGGCATTGCGGTGGGCTCGCCGTAAGGTCCAATCAATACGTCACGCTGCTGCTGAACATCGACCACCGGCCGGCCCGGAGGCATCGCCTCACTGAGTCGTTGGACGTACGCGCTGCGAACAAACGCTGCAGAAATATCTGCGTGAGCCAGCACGTAACGCAGCTCGTCCCGGCTCATGGCGGCATTGATGGGCACGATGCTACAGCCGAGTCGATTCAATGCCAGGAAATACAGAAAGAAGTCAGCCGTATTGCCTAATGCCAGCGCAACTCGGTGCCCGGGCTGGAAGCCAAGCGACTGCAGCGTCGCGCTGAGTCGATCCGTCTCGATGCGAGCCTCACCATAAGTGAGTCGCGTCAGCGGCACATCCTCGTGCGCCGGCACCTGCAGGAAGTCACCCGTCGCGTAGGTCTGCGATGCCTGCTCGAACGCGCCCCAAGGCATGCGCACGTGACGTTGACAGTCAATGCTACTCATCACAGTCCGTCAGGGTTGGTTGGAATCGCAGCAGCGGATGCTGAAAATAGCCTAGGGACGATTACTTTACTTGTCAACTAATCGCCGGAGAGCAGCGACGAGTGCCGCGCGCTAGAAACAAACAACGGCTACAACGCGGGCCGTTCTCGCGCCACTTCGAGCAAAGGTTGAGTACGCAGTCGCTCTACTTCCGCAACTGTGAATGGTGCGGTTCGAGCAGCAACGTCCGCTGGCGCAAACGTCTTCACGATCCAATTGAGGACTGCAGCGAGTCGCACTGAGCTGAGATCGGACTGCGTGACGCCGGGCACTCGTTGAATGAAGTCGCGCCCGTTCGGCAATGTGAGCAATCGTCCGAGATCGTCGGGGAAGGATGGCACCTTGCCGACCAGGCCACGCCCCTGCTCACCGTGGCAGCCCATGCAGTGGAGTAGATAATCTTCCTTGGCTCGGCGTTCGACATCATCAGCAATCGCCGGCGCGGCCACGCAGACCGCGCCAATGAGCAACGTCGCCGCGAACCGCCTCTTCATCTCAGCCCTCAGCGACACCTACGATGCGCGACACGGTGCAGTGATAGGCAACATTCGAATTGCTACCCACACACCAGTTGAGATCGTTGGCGAGGTATGGCACGTACGTCGGCCGATCTCGCTCGTTACGAGTGCATTGGCAGCGCCCGCACGCACTCTTACCGCAACAATCGTTGTACGCGATGATGTAGTCCTTGCCATCGCTGGCGTGGCGACATGTGCCTACCCAAGTGATGGGCGCGGGCTCGGTGCCGGGGGGACAAGTCGTCACCGATCCGCCGCAGCATGAGCATAGAAAGCCGTCGATCGCGCAGTACCGCCAGTAATCGCAAGACTTCACATCGCCATCAGTCGGCGCGCTCGTTTCATTCTGACCGCGCGCCACCGGCAGCAACGGCAGCGATGCTCCACCAATCAGCAGCCCGCCCAGCGAACGAATCATGCTCCGGCGGGAGACACCCTTGGCCAGCGAGCGGCTCCATCGTTCGAAAATTCGGTCGTATCGGTTCATGGCACGCTCACGCGACATCACGTTGTTTACGGGCGGCGAACTCTTGGATGTTCGCCACGCCCAGCGCCTGGGCCTCGAGCAAGCTTTCCAGATGCTCGCGCGTATTGACCAACCCATTGGCTCGAACCGTGCCGCTGGCATCGACCAGCACTGCATACGGCAAGCGACTCGCTCCATAAGTCATGCCGAGTTGCTCGGACAGCACATAGGAGAATTCCTCGAGCGACTCGTTCGCGATGAATGCGAGGTGTTCGGCAGCAGCGCCGTCGCTTGCCAGAATCACCTCCAGATTGGCTCGTTCGCTCCTGCGCATAGAACGCAGCACCGGTAACAACGATTTGCACACGGGACAGGTCGGCGAGACGAAGGCGATCAACGTGGCGCGCCCGTGCGTATTCGGTGCGCCGATGCGCAGCTGGCGACCGGTGACATCCGGGGTTTCGATGACCGGCGCCGCCTCCCCGACCTTCAAGCCTTTGGCCAGATGTAACGCGCCCGCCGGCCGAATGCGCTCATGAATGATGCCCACCTGCCGGGCCAATGCCACGACCACGAAAATGAGCCCGACGACGACGATCCAAAGGATCGAAATGATGGTCCACGCGGCAATCGACACGGCTACCTCCCCACGAAATCACGGTTGCCCGCAAGCGTTGCATGCGCGAGGTACAACCCCGCCAGCGACGCGGTCGCGCAACTCACCACGAATAGATCCGCCCACCCCAATGCTCGCTCCATCACCGGCATGACCGCACCGAGCGAGAACGCGGCCAGCAATACATTTCGGCGGACCATCCACCATTCGAGCGGATGACGCTCACCGAAGCCGCCACAGCCGCAATCGAGCAACACTCGCCCACGCCGCAGATTGAAGCTCATTGCTGCTGCGTACAGCAGTAACAAAATGCAGGCACCAGCGGCAGCGACCGAGCGCGTGGCCGGTAAGAGCACACCAAGCACAATCGCGATTTCAATACTCACCAACAGCGCTGCAGAAGCCGGGACCAACGCTTCCGGCAACAGCTCATATCTACCGAGCGTGTCGCGGAATCGGCTCCAGTCGCGCAGCTTGTGAATGGCGGCGCTGGCGAACAGCAACGCCAGCGTGACGGCAACGATCGACTGAATCAGCGGTTCGACTGAAAGCATGAGCGCTGGCCTCAATGAGTCACGAGCGTCGTGGGAGTGAACCCAATCTCCTCGATCGTGCGCTGATGGGCGCCCGAGATGGCATCGTAGACCTGCACCTTCGGCGCGGCGATGAATAGCGTGAACAGCAGCGGCTTATCATCTTGAGTCACGGCGATCGAAGTGGCGATGTCCTTGAGCACGATGCGTTGAACGCGCGTGCGCTTGGCAAGATCGTAGACCCAGATTTCAGTGCCGGGATCCTTGTGGGTATCGGCGCCGCCGACATGCATCAGACTGTAGAAGCGCTTGCTACGCTCATGGAATGCCAGATGTTGTATGCCGCCCGGCCGCCACGATTCCTTGCGAGCCGCTGCGTCCAGCAGCGACCAGCCCGCCCGCACCTGCGGAACTTTGCCGGTCGTGTCTATCGGCAGCACGTTGCCGCTGAAAGTGGCGAACAACCAAGTGGCACCGTCGCGCACGCCTTTTTCAGTTACCGGGTCTTCGGCCGGATTGAACAGGATCTTGCTGCGCGTCTTCGAGACCAATTGCCCGTTGTCATCCAGGTGCACTTGCAGCGCGGCGCCGTCGCTGCACAGAGAGAAGAAGCCGCGAGGCCCGGTCGGGTAGATCAGCGCGCAGCCCGCCGTTTCGATCTCTCCTAAGCTCTTGCGTGACACCGTGTCGATGACAGTCACCGATTGCGCC
>NZ_JAEUPY010000186.1 GCF_016790065.1 Steroidobacter sp. | reverse complement strand
TTGACCCAATCGTTCTTGGGATTGACCACCACGGTGATGGCATCGAAGGCCACCGGCAGCTCGATGAAGTTGATGCCGGCCTTGCGGCACATCTCGATTTCTTCGGTGAGGATGGGGCGCGAGGCATTGGAGATGTCGATGTCGCCACGGCACAGCTTCTTGAAACCGCCGCCGGTGCCCGACAGACCCGCCGTCACTCTGATAGCGCCACGCTGTTCGAGCTGGAATTCTTCGGCCACGGCTTCAGCGATGGGGAACACGGTGCTGGAGCCGTCGATGCGAACCACCGGAGTGTCGCGGCCCATGCGAGGCGTCGACGATTCCGCGCCGTCTTTCTTACCGCAACCGACCAGTGCCACAGTGGCAAGCGCCAGTGCCGCCAGACGCTTTTTCATACGCAACCCCAATCAGGAAAAGCGCGATTCTGCGGCAAAGCCACAGCAAAGTCTCCCCAGGCGGCGGTGTAGTTACGGCTGTACGAGCTGTCGCCAGGCGGCGCGATAGGCAGGTAAAGACTTCAGTGTCATCGGCGCCGCCGTTGTCAGCGTCTCCGTCGGCGCGTCATGGAAGCCGGCCAGGTAGCTGGCCGCTCGAGTATTACCGCTGTCGGCGGGACTGCGCAGCACTGAGCGACCCGTCAAACAAGCAAGCAACGAACCGAACAAGGCATTGGTGGCGAGCGGGCCATCGATGAGGATCTCGCCGGTCGAGGCGCCCAACAATTCAATCAGCAACTCGCACATCAACGCGATGTACAGCGTTGCCACACTCGCGCGCTCCGAGCCTGACAAGCTCTCGCCGTTGACCAATCTACCTTCGCTGCCGGCAAAGGGTCCGCCGCTGGCGAAGGCCGGCAATGCCATCACCTGTCGCTCGATGACGTTGAGCAACGCCGGCAGGTTGGGTCGTGCATCGGTTCCAGCAATGGCTTGGTACTCGCGGCCGCCCATGAATCTGGCGGTGGCCACTGGCGAGCCGAACGCATCGACGCTGGCGAGCATGTCTTTATCTTCGCGCAGCCGCGAAAGATCGGCGCGATTCGCCATGACCACGGTCCAGGTGCCGCTCGAAACGACGGTGAAGGGTTCTGCGCGATCTTGCGCGATCAGAAACTTCAGATACGACGCGTTCGAATCGTGAATGCCACAAGCGACCTGGCACTCCGGATCCAATCCAGTCGCTGCGACCACCTCCGGCGAAATGCGACTCAGCAGGTCGCCTGCCGCTTGCAAAGGCGGAAACAGCTCACTCCAACCCCGAACTCGCGCCAACTTGGAAAACTCACTGGTCTGCGGCAGCCACAAATCCGAATGGCACCCCAACGAGGTAACTTCACTGGCCATCGAGCCACTCAGTCGCCATGCCCAGTACTGCGGATACAGCAGCACATGCGCGACACGTCCGAACAACTCTGGCTGCGTCTCCTGCAGAAAGAACAGTTGCCGCCCCAAGTTCAATCCCAGCGGCAGATCCGGCGAGCAGGTGTTGTCGTAGCTATCGCGCTCGCGCCGATACGCGGCGTTCACTTGCTCGAAGCGGGCGTCCTCGTAATCGGGAGCAGCGAGCACACGATGATCTCGATCCAACAGCACCGCCGCCGCGCCATGCGCGACCGGCACGATGACGCGAATTCTTTCTCGACTCGGCGCGGTGTGCAGAGCTTCGAGTAACCAGGTGCCGATGGCTTCGACATCCAACTCGCGCGTCAACGGGCCTTCAATGACGGCATTGGCACGCCGGCTGCCGCGAATCTCCGCACCCGATTGCGGATCGATCACCGACAACTTGGCGTGGGTCTTCCCGATATCGATCAAGGCAACCAGCGGATGCGACATAGCTTGCGACTTAGGACCAGCGGCGCGCCGGCCGCCCCCACCAGCGCTCGGCGAGCACCGGAATGGCGACCACGACGATGAGCAGCGTGCCGACGATGATGGACATCACTATACCCGGCACGTTGAGCAGCCCCAGTCCGAAATTGACGAAGCCCAACACCACGGCTGCCAGCAGCACGCCGGCAATGGTGCCCTTACCGCCCCACACGGACACGCCGCCCAGAATCACCATGCTGACGATTTCCAATTCCCAGCCTTGCGCAATGGACGGGCGTGTCGAGCCGAGTCGCGACGTGAGCAACACGGCGGCCAGCCCGCTGCACAAGCCGGTCACGGCGAACAGCAAGAATCGATAGCGATCCACCGGCACGCCCGACCAGCGAGCCGCGGTGGGGTTGGCGCCGATCGCGTAAATCGTGCGGCCCCAACGAGTGATATGCAGAAACAGTCCGAACATCACCGCGAGCACGATCAGAATGCTGAGCTCGATGGACAACGCACCCACCGCATATCCTTGGCCGAACACCGAGAACGACGCCGGGTAGTCTTTCAACACCCGATCGCCGAGCACCGCATAGGCAACGCCGCGAAACAACGTCATGGTGCCGATGGTCGCAACGATGGAGGGCACTTTGCCCAAGGTCACTAACGCACCGTTGATCATGCCGGCGGCCAGTCCGGTGCTAAGCCCGATGGCAACCAATCCTGGCGTGTCTATGCCAGCGGCTGCTGCAAGTCCCATCGCGACCGACGCCAACGCAATGATGGCGGCGACCGAGATATCGATCTCGCCCGCAATGATCAACAACGCCAGCGGCAACGCAATCACTGCTCGCTCAGTGAAATTGAACGTGGCGTCGGACAGCGTCCAGACATTCAAGAAGTAGGGCGACAGGCTGGCGAAACAAATGAACTCGACCACCAGCACCAACGCCAGCATCGACTCCCAACGCATCAGCTTGTTGAAGCGTTGCGTGCTCATGCCGGGTTGGTCTCCAGGATGGCGCGTTTGTCTTCGCGTCGGCGTGCGCTCAAGACTGCGGCGGCGACGATGACCAGGCCGTTGATGCCCATCTGCCAGAACGGCGACACACCAATCAATGGCAGCGCGTTTCTAACGATACCGATGAACAAACAGCCGAGCACCATGCCGGCCACGGTGCCGACACCGCCGGCGATGGCAACACCGCCGATCAAACACGCGGCGATCACTTGCAGTTCGAAGCCGAGTGCGATGTCGGTGTATGCCACGGCGAAACGTGCAATCCACAAGTAGCCGCACAGTCCGGCAATGGCACCGCAGATCGTGTACGCGAAACATTGCATGCGCCCCGGATCGATGCCGGTGTAAGCAGCGGCAGCGGGGTTACCGCCGGCTGCATATAAGTCTCGACCCAACACGGTGTAGCGCATGAACAGCGCCGCGGCTGCGGTGCCGGCGATGGCGAGCCACGACAGCACGGTGAGTCCCAGGACTTCAAAGCGAACGAAACCCAGAAACGCCGGCGACATCTGGTTGTCATTCACCCACGTGCCGCCCGAAAGCAGATAGATGAGCCCGCGATACACCGACATGGTGCCGAGCGTGACCACGATGGGCGGCAGCTTGAGGCGCCACACCAGCAGACCATTCACCGCGCCAAGTACGGTGCCGCTGGCGATGGCGATCAACAACACCGGCACAACGCCGGCGTCCGGATAGCTGCGGTTGAATAGCGCGACCAACATTCCGGTCAGCGCCAGATTCGCCGCGACAGATAGATCGATGCCGCGCGTCAGAATCACCAGCATCTGCCCAAGTGCCAGCAATATCAGAATGGCGCTGTCGTCGAGTACTTCAGCCAGATTGCCGGGCCGCGCGAACTGAGGGAACGCCGCGGTCACCGAGCCCAACAACAGTACGACGATGAAACCGAGTGCGAGATCGCGCCGGGTGGCGGAGTTTTGAATCATTCCAGTCACGCGTCGGTGGCGGCTTGCACGACGTTCTCGGCCGTCGCTTCACTTCGATCCAGCAAGGCACGCACGCGCCCGCGACGCATGACCAGAACTCTATCGGACATGCCGAGGATTTCCGGCAGCTCGGAGGAGATCATCACGACGGCATTGCCACGTTGAGCAAACGCACTTGTGACAGCGTGCACGGCTGACTTCGCGCCCACGTCGATGCCTTTGGTCGGCTCATCGAGAATCAACACACGGGGTGAACGCGCCAGCCACTTCGCGAGCACCACTTTCTGTTGATTGCCGCCTGACAGATCGCCGACGTTCTGTTCCGGTCCGGTTGCCTTGATGCCGAGCGCGCCGATCCAGTGATTCGCCAGCTCCGACTCGCGTTGTCGCTTGCACAGCCCGCGCGGCGCGAGCGTGCTGAGATTGGTTAGAGCTACATTGTCGGCAATGGAGAAAGGCAGAATCGCGCCTTGCTGCTGTCTATCCTCAGGCACATAGGCCAAGCCATGATTGACTGCATCCGCGGGACTCGCGACGGTTACCTTCTGCCCACCGATGAAGATCGAGCCGGAGTCCGGCGCCGTCAATCCGAACAAACATTGCGCCAGCTCTGTACGGCCGGCGCCGACCAGGCCATAAATACCGAGCGTTTCGCCTTGGCGAACCGAGAAAGAAATCTCTTTGAACTCACGCGCGCGAGATAGGTTCTCCACTCGCAGCAGTTCTTCGCCCAATGAGGTTTCCAGCTTGGGAAACAGCTGCTCAACCGCGCGGCCCACCATCATACGGATCAGCTGTTCGCTACCGGTGCCGGCGATCAATCCGCTGCCAACACAGGCGCCGTCGCGAAACACGGCGTAGCGGTCGGCCAGCGCGAAGATTTCTTCGAACTTGTGGCTGATAAATAGCAGCGCGCAGCCCGAGTCTCGCAGTCGTCGCGCGATACGAAACAGATCTTCGGCCTCGCGATGAGACAAGGCTGCGGTCGGCTCATCGAGAATCAGCACGCGAGCCTCACTGGTCAGTGCGCGTGCGATCTGGACGATGTGTTTCTGTGCGACGCTGAGCTGGCCCGCGGGCGTGTCCGGTGAGAATGAAACATCCAGCTGTCGCAGAATCTCCGCCGCCCGGCTGCGCATCTCGCTCCACGCGATGAAGCGGCCCTTGCGAGGCCGAGCGCTGACGAAGATGTTCTCGGCCACGGTCAAGTTGTCGAACACCACGCATTCTTGATGCACGACATTGATGCCGAGCTGTCGCGCATGTTCAGGATCGCGCACACGAATCGGCTGGCCGTCGAGCAGCAGCTCGCCGCCGTCGGGTTGATGGATGCCGCACAGAATCTTCACCAGCGTCGACTTGCCGGCGCCGTTCTCCCCGATCAGCGCTGTCACTTGGCCGGGAAATAGCTCGAGGTTGGCGTCACGCAAAGCGTGAGCGCCGCCGAACGACTTCTTCACCTGAGTCAGCGTGAGAATGGGCTGCGCGTGCGCCTGTTGAATCGCTGCCGCCATGTCAGAAGATCGCAGCGAATTGCTCGACGTTGGCTTGATCGTAAATGAAGGGCTTGGCCATGGCGCCAACGCCGTCGCCATCGAATGCGACCGAGCCGACGCGGCCGAGCGAGATGGGCTGCTCGTTCTCTGTCTTTTCGCCGCGCGCCAATCGAGCAGCGACTTGAGTCGTCGCGTAGCCGAGGTCGATGGGATTCCAGATCGCAAACTTGGGCACCACGCCTTTGCGCACGTATCCCACCAGTTCCGACGGCAAGCCCAAGCCCGTGACTTTTACTTTGCCGGTGAGGCCTTGATCTTCGATGGCTTTGGCGGCAGCCACGATGCCTACCGAACTCAAAGACACGATGACGGCTAGATCCGGATGCTGCTTCACCAGCGCCACCGTCTCGCGATAAGACTTGTCGGCGACATCGTCGCCGTACACGACACCGGCATACTCCAGCGACGGATACTGAGGTAGAGCCTGTTGTAGTTGAACCAGCCAAGCATTCTGATTGGTCGAGGTCGGCGTCGCGGATACCACCGCGAATTTTCCTTTGGTGCCTTCCGGAACCATGCTCGCGGCAAGCTCGGCCACCGTCTGCCCGATCAACGCATCCGATGACGGTGCGAGATGAACGGCGCGACCTGCCTTGGCCACCGCTGAATCGTAGGAAATCACTTTGATGCCCCGTTGCATGGCCTTCTGTAACGTCGGCACCACCGCGTCCGGGTCGTTGGCGGAAATGGCAATCGCATCGACGCGCTGTGCAATCAGCGCGTTCAATGTTTCTATTTGTCCTTCCGCGGTAGGCGTGGTCGGGCCGGTGAATATGATTTCGGCGTCGAGCGCGGCGGCGGCTTCATCGGCGCCTTGGTGAACCGCATCGAAAAAACCGCTGCCCAAATTCTTGGCGACGATCCC
The DNA here is from genome assembly GCF_016790065.1 of Steroidobacter sp. Lineage (GTDB taxonomy): Bacteria > Pseudomonadota > Gammaproteobacteria > Steroidobacterales > Steroidobacteraceae > Steroidobacter. The sequence continues at coordinate 11,350 of NZ_JAEUPY010000186.1, read as the reverse complement.
GATGCGAAGCTTGCCCGCCGCTGGTGTGGCCGGCCGTTCGCCGCAGCCCGCGATCATGACGGCGGCCAGCGAGACCGCGCCCACGAGCATTGCTCTTCTAAGCATCCCTATCCCCCCGCTTTATCAGGCAGCCGGCTTATGGGTCCGTGCTGCCTCGCTCTCGACTCAGGCGAGTTTCTGCAACTCGTCTTCCTCACTGACGGTGGCGACGATCACTTTGATGCCCGCCGCCTTGAACACTTCCAACTCTTCGGGTTTCGCGCCGTCGTCGGTGACGATGGTGGAAATCCGCTCCAGCCCGGTGACGATCATCGCGGACTTTTGCCGCAGCTTGCTGCTGTCGGCCATCACGATCACATCCTCGGTGCGTTTCAACAGCTTGGTCTGCGCCTGCACGATCAACGGATCGGCTTCCATGATGCCGAAGCGGTTCAGGCCGTAGCAGCCGGTGAACAGCTTGTTGCCCCAGAAGTTGTCGATGGTGTCGTTGTCGAACGGGCTGAGCACGATGTTTTGTTCGCGGAAAATGGTGCCGCCCGGCAGCGTGATCCGATTCCGACTGGTGGCGAGCAGCTTGGCTGCAATTGGAAACGAGTTAGTCAGAATGTCTAAGTCGTGCTCGGCCAGAAATTCCACCAACGCGAACGTGGTGGTGCCGCCATTGATGATGATGCTTTCGCCGGGCGCGATTAACGCCGCCGCCGCGCGAGCGATGGCTCGCTTCTGCGGCACGCTGATGTCCTGACTCAGCGAGAACGGCATGCCCACCAAATGCGGCTGATGCCGAGGCCGCACCGCTTCGGCACCGCCACGAATGCGCTTCACCTCGCCGCGTTCGGCCAGCGTGTTGATGTCGCGTCGGATGGTCGCTTCGGACGCGCCCAGCAAATCCAGCAGATCGCCAACGCTCACGATGGAGCGTTCTTCGACCAGCTTCAGTATCAGGCTATGGCGCTCTCGTTCCAGCATGAGCCCTCCTTCAGGCTCGCAAGCATGGCTGGGCGGCGTCCGGACGTCGGTCGCAGCCCTGATCGATTATGCTCGCATCTGATTGTATATGATCGATTCGTATGGTAAACAGTCATTTCATCGGCGTCCCGACGATTTTTCATGCTCGGAACGCACTAAATCTGACAGTAGCCTGCGGGGGAGATTAGATGGGTGTGGTTCAGCCGGCGCAAGCCGAGTTGGCGGCGTTGCTGGTCGAGAACCGCTGGGATGACGCGGTCGCGGCCGGTCTGACGGCGCCGCAGCTGCTGCTCTACCGCTCGAACCTGCTCGGCTCCGACAAACGCATCACCAATTTCGGCGGCGGCAACACGTCAGCCAAGCTCATCGATAAAGATCCGCTCACCGGCACCGAAGTAAAGGTGTTGTGGGTGAAAGGCTCGGGTGGCGACCTGGGCACCATGAAGCTCGACGGCTTCGCCACGTTGTACATGGACAAGTTCCTGTCGCTCGAACCGTTCTATCAAGGTTCGGACAGCGACAGCGTGTTGGTGCCGTTGTATTCACACTGCACGTTCAATCTGAATCCGCGCGCCGCGAGTATCGATACTCCGCTGCATGGCTTGGTCGATCGCGCGCATGTCGATCATATGCATCCCGATGCGTTGATCGCGATTGCCGCGGCCGCCGATAGCAAAGCCCTCACCCAAGAAATCTATGGCGACGACATCGGTTGGTTGCCATGGATTCGTCCCGGTTATGAGCTGGGCCTGGCTCTCCGCAAGTTCACTCGTGAAAATCCCAAGGCGCGCGGTGTGGTGCTCGAAGCGCATGGTGTGTTCACGTGGGCGGACACGGCGAAGGAGTGTTATCTAAACACTCTCGACGTGATCAATCGCGCCACGCAGTGGCTGGCCGAGAAGAGCCGCGGTAAACAGCCGTTCGGCGCAATCAAAACTCAGCCGCTGTCCGTCGACAAACGTCGCGAAGTCGCGGCGGCCATCATGCCTCGCATTCGCGGCTTGATCTCAGGCACGACACGCAAGGTCGGTCACTTCGACGACAGCGCTGCGGTGCTGGAATTTGCGGGCAGCGAGAAGCTGCAGGCGTTGGCCGATCTGGGCACGTCCTGCCCCGATCATTTCCTGCGCACCAAGATTTGGCCGTTGGTATTGCCGTTCGATGCAGCGACTGAATCGGTCGAGCAATTCGCTCGGCGCGTTCAGCCGGCGCTCGAGCAATATCGCGAGCGCTACGCTGCGTACTACGAACGTTGTAAGCGACCCGGCTCGCCCAAGATTCGCGACCCGAACGCCGTTGTTTATCTCGTGCCCGGTGTGGGCATGATTACTTTCGCGGCCGACAAATCCACGGCGCGAATTGCTGGCGAGTTCTACATCAACGCCATCAACGTCATGCGTGGCGCGGCGGCTGTGTCGACCTATCGCGGCCTGCCTGAGCAAGAAGCCTTCGACATCGAGTATTGGGATCTCGAAGAAGCCAAGCTGCAACGCATGCCCAAGCCCAAGCCGTTGGCCGGGCGCATTGCTTTGATCACCGGCGGTGCGGGCGGTATCGGTCTTGCGACCGCGCGACGGTTGATGGACGAGGGTTCGTGCGTCGTGCTTTGTGACATCGACCACGATGCGCTCCACGAAGCCGAAGCTGGCTTGAAGCAGCTGTATGGCAATGATGTGGTGGCCAGCTGTTGGGTCGATGTCACGCGTGAAGACGCTGTGATCAATAGCTTCCGCGAAAGCGCGTGGCAGTTCGGCGGCCTGGATATTTGTATTTCCAACGCCGGCATTGCCTCGGCCTCGCCGGTGGACCAGACCAGCCTCGCCACCTGGCAAAAGAACATGGATATCTTGGCCACGGGCTACTTCCTGGTGGCGCGGCAGTCGTTTCAATTGTTGAAGGCACAGAACATCGGCGGCTCCATCGTATTCATCGGTTCAAAAAATGCGCTGGCCGCTTCGCCAGGTGCCGCGGCTTATTGCACGGCCAAGGCGGCTGAACTGCATCTAGCCCGCTGTTTGGCGCTTGAAGGCGCGCCGGTCGGCATTCGGGTCAACGTCGTCAATCCAGACGCAGTCCTGCGCGGCTCGCGCATCTGGCAGGGCGAGTGGGCGCAACAGCGCGCTGAGCAGTACAAGACCAGTCCGGACGAGCTCGAAACCGTCTATCGCGAGCGCAGCCTGCTCAAGCGCAGCGTGTATCCGGAAGACGTCGCCGAAGCGGTGGCTTTCTTCGCATCCGAGCGCGCGTCAAAATCGACTGGCAATATCATCAACGTCGACGCCGGTAACGCGGCCGCGTTCACGCGGTAGGCCTAGTTTCAGGAACAAGAGATCGGACGAGCTCACGTCCCGCCCGGTCTCGCGCCGAGAGTGAGGGGGACACCATGGCTGGCAATTTCAGCGATCCGCGCGATCGTTCATTCATCGCCGACAGCAACGCTTCGCTACAAAAAGACTTGGACGCCGACTACTCGGCGCTCGGCGCGAGCTTGCAACGTCGGGGCATCGACATCGATGCAGTCACCGCGACCGTCGCAAACTTCGGCGTCGCCATTCCATCTTGGGGCGTCGGCACCGGCGGTACTCGCTTCGCGCGCTTTCCGGGCAACGGTGAGCCTCGCAATGTGTTCGAGAAGCTCGAGGATTGCGCCGTCATTCACAGCCTGACCGGCGCCACGCCGACGGTCTCGCTGCATCTTCCTTGGGATTACACCGATGACATGCCCGCTTTGCGCCAGCGTGCCACTGCGCTCGGGCTGGGCTTCGATGCCGTCAACTCGAACACGTTCCAGGATCGGCCGGGCCAAAAGCTTTCCTACAAATTCGGCAGCCTCACACACACCGACGCGGCTGTGCGCGCGCAGGCCATAGAGCACAACGTCGATTGCATTCGCATTGGCAAGTTGCTGGGCTCCAAGGCGCTCACGGTCTGGATCGGTGACGGCGCCAACTTCCCCGGCCAGCAACACCTGGCGCACGCGTTCGAGCGCTATCTCGAATCGACGGCGCAGATCTACGCAGCGCTGCCTGCCGACTGGCGCATGCTCATCGAACACAAAATGTATGAGCCGGCGTTCTACGCCACCGTGATTCAGGATTGGGGCAGCTCGTTGCTGGCTGCGCAGACCCTCGGCCCGAAGGCATTCTGTCTGGTCGATCTAGGGCACCATGCACCGAATGTGAACATTGAAATGATCGTCGCGCGGCTGGTGCATGCACGGCGGCTCGGTGGTTTTCATTTCAACGATTCCAAATACGGTGACGACGATCTGGATGCCGGCTCGATCGATCCGTACCGCTTGTTCCTGATCTTCAATGAGCTGGTGGATGCGCAGTGGCGCCAGGTGCCGGATTTCCATCCGGCGCACATGCTGGATCAATCCCACAACGTCACCGATCCCATCGAAAGTTTGATGACCAGTGCCATCGAACTACAGCGCGCCTATGCACAGGCGTTGCTGGTCGATCGCCAAGCGCTGGCAGACCATCAACAAGAAAACGATGCATTGATGGCTGCGCAAACCTTGAAGCGCGGCTTCACCACCGACGTGCAACCCATCTTGGCTCGGGCCCGTCTGCAAAAGGGCGCGGCCGTCGATCCTGTAAACGCTTATCGGCGCAGCAAATACCGGATTGATTGCGCTAACAAACGTCCCGCGGCACAGAATTTCGGCGGGGGCATTGTATAGAAGACACCGGAATCGCGGCGATTTCATGACTGAAATCGATTGGAGATGATTGTTATCCTCCATACCTCGTGTTAAAAATCGCAGCACTGATCGATAACGATCAAGGCCAATAAGATTTGATCACGAGCTAACCGGGGGGGTTCGATGGAAGCTCAGTCATTGCCTTCGCTGGCCGGACGGCCTGCGTTCGCCGCTCTCAATCTGTCTTCGCCGCTGCGCCTGGCTGTCATAGCGGCCCTGGGACTCAATGTTTCAATCGCTTCGGCTCAGCAAGCTCCACCGAGCACCGCCGAGCTCGAGGAGGTGCTGGTCACCGGCACCTTGATTCGCGGCGCGCCGCCGACCGGCTCCGATCTGGTCACGGTCTCGCGCGATGTCATCGAAGCCAGCGGTGTGACCACCACTGCTGAACTGTTGGCCACCGTGCCGCAAATCACCTCGTTCAATACGACGCCGGTGGGAACGTCGGACTTCTCACAACCCATCACTGCACCGAACTTGCGCGGCATCGGCCTGGGATCGACCGCGACATTGGTGCTGGTGAACGGTCATCGCATGGTGGGTGCCGGCATTCTGCAAACGATTCCGGATCCTTCCGCCATTCCGACTTCAGCCATTGAGCGTGTCGAAATCATCGCCGACGGTGCCTCCGCGACGTATGGTTCGGACGCGGTCGGCGGCGTCATCAACTTGATCACGCGCAAAGACTTCGACGGTTTCGAAACGACCGCGCAATACGGTTACGGCGACGGCTTCGACACCATGGACTTCAACACGGTGTTCGGCACGGCTTGGGAAACCGGCTCGGTAATGTTCGCGTACGAATATACCGGCCGTAACAACCTGCAGGGCCGCGAACGCGATTTCATCAGAAGCAATCTCGCATCGGCGGGTGGCGCGGACAGCCGCAGCACGGTGTGCTCGCCAGCCAACATCACATACAACAACGTGAGCTACACCGGTTCACCCCTGACACCGGGCCTGAGTCGCTGTGACAACACGCAGTACACGGACTATCTGTCAGCCGAACATCGCAACAGCGCGTACGTTTCGTTGACCCAAGGTCTCGGCGACAACGTCGAATTTTTCAGTGAGCTGTATTACTCACAGCGCAAGTCGAACCCCATCAATGCGCAGCCTGGCGCGACTTTCGCCATTCCTATCACCAATCCCTACTTCTCGGCACCGGCGGGTGGCGGCTTCGCGTTGTTCGAAGTCGTGCAATATTCCTTTGCCCGAGAGTTCGGGCCGACTGTGGAGAATCCGCAGGAGCTGACGGCCGGCGGCCTGGTGAGCGGCGTGCGAGTCTCTTTGCCGGCGCAGTGGCAGATGGAATTGCTTGGCAACTATGGCGTGGGCACCAACGAGACCACTGATCATTCGTCGCTGAACAGCGCGGCGTTGAATGCGGCGGCGGCCGGGCTCACGCTGGATACGGCGCTCGATCCGTTCGCCGGTCGCACCAATCCGGCCGTGCTCGCAGCGATTCGCTCGGGCGGCACATACAACGATGCCGATCAGGAATTGCGCGAGGTCTCGCTGAAGTTCGACGGCCCGCTGTTCTCGCTGCCTGGTGGCCAAGTGCGCATGGCTGTCGGCGCGCAGTACCACTACGAAGAGATCGAAGCCAAAACGTTCTATCTGCAGCCTAACAATCAGAGGCAATTGGTGGCGCCATCGTATGGTGACCGCACCGTGCGTTCGGCCTTCGCGGAATTGAGTGTGCCGCTAGTCGGCAGCAACAACGCGTTTCCTGGCGTGAAAGCGCTGCAGCTGTCGTTGTCCGGTCGCTATGACGATTACAGCGACTTCGGCGACACCACCAATCCCAAGTTCGGCGTGAACTGGACCTTGGTCGATGGCTTCTCGTTGCGTGCGAGCAGCGGCAAGTCGTTCCATGCGCCGAGCTTGGCGGACTCGAACGTCTCGACCGTGGACTCGCGTTTGCAGATCGTGCCGTTCTTTCCGTTCTTCCCGCCTGGCGCGCTCCCTGGGCCGGCTGTGGTCATCGCCGGTGGTCAGCCCAATCTGAAACCCGAGACTGCCGATACCTGGTCGGTGGGTTTCGATTTCAATCCCAGCTCGCTGGACAATCTGAACGTCAGTGCCGCGTTGTATAACGTCGACTTCGAGGACGTGCTGGGCATTCCGTTCTGGACCATCGGCTTGTTCACCAATCCGGCGCTGGCTCAGTACTACACCTATCGGCCCACGGCCTCGCAGCTCGATGCGTTGTTGAATTCCGGCATTCGGATTGACGGCACGCTGACCCCGGCGTTACGTGCGGCCATCATCGCGGGCGGCGAAATTCTCGACCTGCGCCGTCGCAACCTGGCGCGGCAAGAAGTGCAGGGTGTTGACTTCAACATCAACTACCGTTGGGACACGAGCGCAGGTATCTTCTTCGCCGGTGTTGCCGGCCAGCGCGAGCTGAAGTTCGACCTGACGGCGGCGCCTGGCGCGGCGACGGTGGATCAAACCGATCGCGGCCGAGTGAAGTGGCGGGCGCGAGGCACGCTCAACTGGATTCGTGAGCAGTGGAGCGTCGGTGGCTTCATCAATTACACGGGCAAGTACACCAATCCGAACCTGCTGACTCAGGAAGTGGACTCCTTCGTGACAGTGGATGCACACGTAACGTACACGCCGCGCACCGGCGGCTGGCTCGCGGGAACGCAGATCAGCCTGCTGGCGGATAACGTTCTGGACGAGGAACCGCCGCTGTACCTGTCGTCGCCCGGCTTCGACTCCGCCAATTCGTCGGCGCTGGGCCGAGTGGTGTCCATCAACTTGCGGAAGTCATGGTGACGCCAAGGCCACTAGCTTCAATACGTTGGCGAAAGACTGCGCCGTTGTTGGCGGCGCAGGTCTTCGAATATTCGTCGCGGTGGCTGCGCTTTGCTTTACTGATATCGGCCGCGGTGGTGACACAAGCCGCCGCGGCTGCTTCCCAAGAAATATCAATCTGGCCGGGTGTTGCGCCGGGTTCGGAGAAGGCCGAGCAGAAGGAACAGGTCTCGGTCTTTCCCGGCGGCAAGGCCAACGTCATTCGCAACGTGACCAAACCTACGGTCACGGTGTATCTACCCGATCCCGCTAAGTCCGTTGGCACCGGCGTGATCGTCGCTCCCGGTGGCGCATTTCGCGTGCTCGGTATTGAAGCCGAAGGTATCGACGTAGCGAAGTGGTTGAACGAGCGCGGCATCGCCGCCTTCGTACTCAAATATCGGTTGGTCGAAACGCCGAGCAACGACACGCTCATGTGGACCCAGTTCACGGCTCGCATGATGGCTACCAAAATTACCGGTACGGCGGGATTCGTGGACGACGCCAAGTTCGGCATTGCCGACGGTATCCAAGCTGTGAAGGTAGTGCGTGCTCGCGCGAAGGAATGGAACATCGGCGTCGACCGTATCGGCTTTGTCGGTTTTTCTGCCGGCGCGATGGTGGCGAGCTACAGCATGCTGGATCCCTCCGAAGCCGCTCGACCTAACTTCGTTGCTCCTATCTACGGCGCGCCGTTGGGAGAGGTGCCGAAGATCCCTGCCAAACTGCCGCCGGTGTTTCTCGCTTACGCCAGCGACGACAGTTTGGTCCGCGACCGTATCGATGCGTTTTATGCCGCGCTTCGCAAAGCCGGCCATCACCCTGAGTTGCACGTTTATGCCAAGGGCGGGCATGGCTTCGGAATGAACAAGCAAGGACTGAGCAGCGACTATTGGATCGAGGACCTGTACCACTGGATGGAGTCGTTGGGCTACACGCGCCCAGTTGCCGAGTGAGAGAGTCGATGAAGCAAGCGCTGAGGTTTGTCTCTGGCACGCGCAGCGGCCTCACGCTGGTGCGTATTGTCCTTGCAGCTATATCGCTTGCGATGTGTGGTCCTGCTGTCGCCAGTGCGTCGACGCCGCACTCGTTGAAGACTGAATCCGCCAGCGAGCTGCTCGGTACAGATGTGCAGCGACCGCGACTCTCCTGGCTGCTTCCCTCCGGCTTCGTCGGCGCGCAAAGCGCGTATCAAATCCGTGTCGCAACTTCGCGTGAACAACTGGCGAAGCCGCTGTGGGACAGCGGTAAAGTGAAGTCAGCGTCGATTCATCACATCGAGTACGCCGGCCCAGTCACCCAATCGCGTCAACGCTACTACTGGCAAGTGCAATCTTGGGACAGCGAAGGTCGCGCGACAGGATGGAGCGAGCCGTCCTTCTGGGAAATGGGCCTGCTCGCGCCGAGCGACTGGCAGGCGCAATGGATCGGCGGACGACCAACCGTCGATCACGACTGGCGCGACGCCAAGCTCACGTATGAGTTCACCTTGCTGGGCTCAACCGTCGACTTCCTATTCCGCGCGCGCCCGGTCGGCAAAACCTATGGCGAAGCCTACGCCTGGAAGCTCGCGATAGAAGGCGAGCAACCGGTCCTCATCCCGCAAGTCCGTCGCTACACCGGACAATATCCTCGCTTGGTCGAGACCACGGTATTGAAGAAGGTGCCGTTGTCGATCAAGGCGGAGCAACTACGCGGCAAACCCAATCGACTCACTATCGAATACACCGGCGACACGATCACGACGTCGCTCAACGATACGAAGGTCGACACACTCACCGACACCGCGCAGAACTCAGGAACCATCGGCGTCAGTGCCGGCGGCACACAGGCCGCAGTGTTGCACGCGGTGACCGTCGAAGCCGGTGATGCCTCGTTCCAAACCAAGTTCGAACGCAACGACAACCCATTCACCGGTGGCAGCGTTCGCCCCGACGGCTTGCTGGTCGCCGCTGGCGTGCCGAACAAAGACATCGTGCTACCCATCGGCGCGCCGGCACCGCTGCTCAGAAAAGAATTCTCCGTCGCGGCCAACGTGAAGTCGGCTCGCATCTACGTCGCAGCGGGTGGCTTTCCCAAGCTCAGCTTGAATGGCGAACCACTCAACTCAGCCATTGCTGACGGCGTCACCGCGTACGACAAGCGAGTGCTCTATCGCACATTGGATGTCACCAAGTCGTTGCGACAAGGCGCCAACGCCATCGGTGTCGAATTGGGTCGCGGTTGGTATGCGCTGACCGAGCCGAATGAATGGTACTGGCACGCCGCCCCATGGCGCTCGGCGCCGACGGTCAAGTTGCAACTGGAAGTCACGTTCAACGACGGCCGCAAGCAAATCGTCGTCACAGACAACACCTGGAGCACCGTCGACGGCCCGACGTTGCATGACTCCATCTATTCCGGCGAACGCTACGACGCACGTCGCCTGCCTAAAGGTTGGAGCACCGCTGGCTTCGACGCATCGAAATGGCCGGCGGCAAACGTCGTCGCCGGGCCCACCGGCGTACTCGACGCCGCCGAGCATCAGCCCATCGCAACGGTCGACACGGTGAAGCCAGTCGCCGTGAAGCAAGTGCAGCCCGGCGTTCACGTGTTCGACTTCGGTCGCATCTTCGCTGGTCGACTCAAGCTGCGGGTCAGCGGCGCGGCCGGGCAAACGGTGTCGCTGATTCAGACCGAGAAGCTCAACAAAGACGGCACGGTGCAGATCGCGAGCGGACTGGTCGACACGCAGCTACAGACAGATCGTTACACGCTGGCCGGCAGCGGTGAGGAAGAGTGGACGCCGTCGTTCGGCTACAAAGGCTTTCGCTACGTTCAAGTCGAAGGCTTTCCCGGCACGCCGACCTTGGAAACATTGACCGGCGAAGTTCAGCACTCGGCGGTGGCCTCCACCGGTTCGTTCGAGAGTTCGAACAGGCTGGTGAACGCCATCCATGCCTCGGCTCGCAACACCATTCTCAACAATCTGCATGGCATGCAGACGGACACGCCGACTTACGAGAAGAACGGTTGGACTGGCGACGCACACGCTTCTTCTTTAGCGGCGGCCGTGAACTTCGACATCGCGAATGTATGGACCAAGTGGCTCGCTGACTATCGAGATGCTCAGTCACCCAAGGGCGAGATTCCCGAGATCGTGCCGTCGACACCGCTCTACGGTTATGAAGGCACGCCCGGTTGGAACATCGTGCGCGGCCCGATTCCGTCGTGGGACGCGGCGACCTCGGTGTTGCCATGGGATCTATACGGCCAAACCGCCGATCTGCGCCTGCTCGCGCAGATGTACGACACGCAAAAGAAGCTGGTCGATTACACCGGGACGTTTTTCACGCCGGACACTCATATTTATGCGAACCCTAACAATCCCCTGCTGGCGGAGTACGCGCTCCCCATGCCCGAAGGCCCCTTCGTCATGCCGGCGTGGGCGCGTCCGGATTTCGTGCCGCCGCCACCAGGACCCAGCGACAACGACTCCGTGGCGAGCGCGTATTACTACTTGATGCTCGACCTGCTCGCGCAGAGTGCAGAGCTGCTGGATAAGAAGGACGACGTCGCGAAGTATCGATCGTTGGCTGAGGGAGTGAAGGCTGCTTATAACCAGCGCTATTACGACTCTGCCAAGAAGCTGTATCGAACGCCGGCCGCGGACGGTAAATCGGCTTACTTGCAATATCAGAATGTGTTGCCAGTGGTGTTCGGCATTTCACCGCCCGAGGATCGCACCGCTATCGTTCGAAATCTCAACGACAACCTGATCTCTAACGACTATCACCTGTCCTCGACCGGCGTGTTTTCCGGTCGGTATCTACCATTGCTGCTCACGGACTTCGGCTACAGCGATACGGTGTACAAGCTGGTGACACA
>NZ_JAEUPY010000166.1 GCF_016790065.1 Steroidobacter sp. | reverse complement strand
GTGCTTCCAATTGCAGCTGCCCGAACACGCGATGACTGATTTTCCACGCGCGCGCCACCAAGCGGAGTGTGCAGTTCTCGGTTAGCGCATCGCGTGCCCGGTTCAGCGATTCAGCATCCAGTGCGGTCACACGCAATGCATCTGGATCGTGACCGAACGCGTGTCTGGCCAGCACGCGTAACTTGCGAATCGCAGTGATGCCCGACAATTCTTCATGAACGCGAGCCGGTCCCAGTTCTGTAGTCGCGTTCAGCAACAGGTCGTCGAACGAGAAGCCTTTGGAACATTTATCCAGGATGTCACTGGCTGCGCCGCTGAACACCGTCGCGATGGCGCGGATCTCGTGATGAAGCATTTCGCGACGTAATGTTTCCAACATCGGCGCGCTACCGCCGACCGCGGCGCTGTAACGAAGATAGGCGTTGCAGCGAGCGGCCAGTGTGCCGAGCTTGCGGCCGGCCTCCGCAATCAACGGAACATTGGCGGAGACGACACTGGTGCCGCGCTCCAGAAAGTGACTGACCAGTGAGTTCGCCGGTTCGAGTTCGGGTAACGCGTCGATGACTACGTCGGCTTGCTGATTCATGGTCTCATGCAATGAATCGAGCAACGGGGTGTCGGCGACGTCATGCTTGTTACGATCGCGAATCAACGCGCCGACGATGGTGAAGTGTTCGCTCATGGCCTCGATGCGACGATGAATGCCGCGGCCGATTTCACCCATGCCCAGAATCAATACGCGCGTCGGCGCGGTTGCGGACGGACGAGCCGGGGTGCGATCGAAACGACCGATGACCGATTCGTAGGGCGATGCGATGGCGGCGACTTCGGCGCGCGCCGAATAACGATCGAGCAGACGAACTGCTTTGGGTTGGATCAGGGCGGTCGCCAGCTCCAACGCATCGGCATAGCCGAGCGCCGAGAACCGTTGCAGCGACGTCGTGGTGGCGGCGGCCGGATCCGATTCATAGACGCCGTCGACGTCTTTCAGTAACCGGCAACGATTGGCGCGCAGTGCATGCGCCAGGTACACGGCTGAATGGTCCGAGCCGCCCGGGCCCAACGTTTGCAGTCGACCGTCAGCGCCATAACCGAAGCCCGTCAGCACCAGCACCGGGGTGTATTCCAACAATGTTTGCAATTGTTCGACATGGACTGCCGAAGTGTCGCCGTCGAGCACCGTGCCCGACACGGTCAGACCGATCTCGCGTGGATCCAGAACGCGAGCGGGAACACCGGCGCGGTCCAGTGCGATGCCGAGTAATGCGGCTGCCTGACGTTCGCCGCTGGCTAACAACTCGGCCATCGCGTGCGGTTGTGGCTCGTCGGCTAGCTCGCGAGCTTTATCCAGCAGCCGAGCAGTGGAGTCGCCCAATGCCGAAGCGATGGCGACGACGCGCCAGCCGGCGCGATACCAACGATAGATCTCATGGACGGCCGTGGGCACGTCGGTCTGGCTGCGCAGCACCGAGCCGCCAAACTTCAGCACGATTATGTCGCCCGCCATGTTTCCTCCCCCTTGAAACTATAGACGGCTGGCCACGGTCAACGGATACCCGTTTGCACAAAAAATAATTGCACTATGATGCGCAGCCATGTTGTGCCGGGCTAAGACTTATTCGCCGATGACACTAAAAACACTGTTGCCTTCGGCGCTACGGGTGGTGCTGCTGACGCTGGCGTGGCTGCTGCTCGGAATGAGTCTGAGCCGAGCCGAGTCGCTACAGGATGGTCCTTATGTGATCCGTGCCGCCGACGGTGGTTGGACGTCGCGTTGGGTTGAAGGCGAGGGCGAGTCGGCGCGAGTTCGCGACAAAGCGGTCAAGGTGGGCGAGGCCGTGACGGTTTCAAATGTCGGGGCGTTCCCGTCCTTCGATGTCAAATTGCGTGGGCCTGCCAAGCCCGCCACCGATGAGATCAACGTTGGTCCGCGTGCTCGATTGTTCGTGATGGCGGATACGCACGGAGAATTCGAAATAGCGGCGCAGCTGTTGCAGCGGCAGGGTGTCATCGACGAGCGGTTGCGCTGGGCATTTGGCAAAGGTCACTTGGCCGTGCTCGGCGACGTGTTCGATCGCGGTCCGAATCACACTGAGCTGCTTTGGCTGCTCTACAAGTTGGAAGCGGAAGCGGCGCGTGCCGGCGGCGGCGTGCATCTGGCGCTCGGCAATCACGAGACCATGGTGCTGAATGGCGACCTTCGTTATCTCAATCCCAAGTATCCGCGCGTCGCAGAGTTACTCGGTGTCGAGCGTTATCCGTCGTTATGGAATGAACAAACATTGTTGGGTCAGTGGCTGCGAACCAAAGCCGCTGTGTTCCGGCTCGGCGATTATTTATGTTTGCACGGCGGTGTGTCTCGCGAATTGGTGGATCGCGGCTTACCTCTATCTGAAATAAATCAGCGAGTGCGAGCTGCGTTGACTGAGCAAGCGACAGCGCCGGTTGAGCCGACGCAATTCTTGATGGGGCCGTATGGTCCGCTGTGGTATCGCGGATATTTCGAAACGGCGGCGCGTCAGGCAGGCATGCAGGCCGCGGCACCCGCCGACATTGAATTGATTCGTCAGCGCTTCGGAGTGCAGACCATTCTGGTCGGTCACACCAGTGTGCCGGCGATCACTTCTTTATATGAGGGGCGGGTCATCGCGGTGCAGGTCTATCCGCATCGCGACCAACAAACTCATGCGCCAGTGATGGAAGGCCTGTTGATCGACAAGGGTCAGTTGTTTCGCGCGCGCGTCGACGGAAGTACTGAATTGTTGCCTCGCTCCTGAAAAAATATATTTTTCGCTCGCGGGGTTCATTGCAAAGGGCTGCCAGATCTATACCAACAAGCAGCTCATTCGAAACTGCGAGTTCGCTCCCGGGTCCGATGTGATCGTGCTGGTCTCATATCATCTGTGAGCCTGCCTGTGGGCGGTCGAGGCGAGTAAGGTTTTGCGAGTTGGCCCGTTGTTGTCTAGGCCATTGGTGTCCTCCTGCAGGCCACGGCACAACGATCTCTCAAGCTGACGCCGCGATCGTTCACAGGCTTCTGTTCGAAGCCTGACCCCACTTCCTCGAGCGCTGTCAGTTAAGCCCAGGTGCTGCGCTTGGGTCGCGACTTGATCCACGCGCCCAGCGCCAAGCCGATCAGCACCAAGGCACCTCCCGACAATAACCAACGCAACATCACATTGCGTTTCAGGTCTGAAACTTCTTCGGTCAGTTGCGAGACTTGGGTCTGCAGCGTGCCATTGTCGGATTTCAGTTGTTTGTTTTCTTCGAACTGAGTGAGTGCGGTCGCCGACACACGGCGGATCTCCGCCAACTCGGTTTGCAGCCGCTGATTTTCTTTGCCCAGTTCGGTGGCGCGGCCTTCGATCTCGGTGCGCGCGCCGCGCACGTCCTGATAATTTTCGCGAGTGGATTTGAGCTGGCCTTCCAGGGCCTCGACCCGTTTCAGGGCGGCGGCCAGCCGATCTTTGGCGACCGGTTGATCGCTCAGAAACTGCGAGGGCACCCAGCCTTCGATGCCGTTCGGCGTGCGCACTTGAGTGAAGCCGGCGGACTTGTCTTCACCCAGCACTTCCAGCGCCAGACCGCTGGGCAGGGCCGCGTTGATGATCTTGTGGCCATTGGATGGGCCACGGCGTAAAGGAACGGTCAGCTCGTCGGAGATGTACAACGTCGCGGCGAAGGCGGACACCGGTCCTAGCACCAACAGCAGCGCTAGCAGCACCTTTCTCAGCATCAGCACGGATCCTTTATAGGTTTAATTTGCGCCGTTTTGTCGGCTAGCGCGCACTATAGCGAAACTTAACCGCGGCGACGGCTCGTAATCCGCGTGTTCGCCAATTTGCGACAGCGGGTCGAATGCGTAGGTGATTCTCCAGGCAAATAAAAAGGCGGCAAAAGCCGCCTTGTAAGAGTTGCCAGCGAGAGGAGCTGACGCAAATTTAATCGTCGCGCGCGCTGCTCCTGCGGTCGCGCTCGGGAAAATTCACGAGGCAACCGACGCCATCGGCGTGCGGTGTTTTCACTGCCTTGCCGGCGAGCACTGCGTCCAGCGCATCGGTGAGGTAGTGATTGTTGGCGGGGCGCTGCCGCTCGTACGAAAGCCGATCATCCATCGGACCGCGATATTTCAGCTGCCAGCCTTTGGGGTCGATCAGAAACACTTCGGAGGTGCGCACCACGCCGAGTGCTTCGCCGATGGCTTGCGATCGATCCAGCAGAATGGGGAAGTCGATTTTGAATTCCGCGGCTTCGGTCGCGACCTGCTCGCGGGTGTCTTGAAGATTGGAGTTGAGCAGCAGGAATTCGACGCCCTGGCTCCGGTACTGGGCGCGAATCTGCGCCAGCACCGGCAGTGCCTGACGCACGATGGGACAGCCGTTGCCCTGGATCATGACCACCACCGCTTTGCGGTCCGACAGGGAGTGCAGTTCGTGCTGTGTGCCCTGCTGATCCAGCAGCTGGAAGTTGCCGACCACGGCGCCTGGTTCGATAGCCAGCGCCGGGCTGCTCAGAGCGGCGGTCAGCGTCAATGCAGCCAGGGTGTTGAGAATCTTCATAGCCTCTCCAGACGACATCCTTGCTCGGTTCCGGACACCATTGTGGGCGAGGCCCCGCGACGTCAGGCACCCCG
>NZ_JAEUPY010000148.1 GCF_016790065.1 Steroidobacter sp. | reverse complement strand
CTCTCCGGTCCGCCGTGAATCACCAGGATCAGCGGCCGCTTGCCCGGGAATCGAGTGGCATCCGGGCGATACAGAAATCCGGACACTTCCAGTCCGTCGAAGCTCTTGGTCCGCACCAATTCCGCGTTAGCGTTGCGACTCGCATCCAGTCCGCCGGTCTCACTGCGCGTCCAACGCGTCACAGCTAACGTCTTCGCATCCACAGAATAAGCATCGGACGGCGACTGCGATGAAGACAGCGTGAAGCCAATCGCCCCCCAAGGCGCAATCTTCAAAGAAGACACCACGCCCGAGGGCAGCGACGCCTCTCCCAAAGCTCGGCGCGTGCTCGGCTCGAGCAATCGGAGCCGACTGATGCCCGCTTCGTTCACCACATACGCGAGGAAAGAATTATCCGCCGCGACTTGGAAATCTTCGACATCCCACGGCTGCGCGCCAGCCAACGCGAACGGCTCGAAGGCCGACGTTTTAGGATTGATGGCGCCGAGTCGCAAGAACTCCGAGCCTTCATCGCTAGTCGCATAAATCGTCCCGTCGGGTCCATAGGAAGCGGTCCCGTAGACCACACCGGCCTTCTTGGAGCCGAGCCGCGTCATCTTTCCGGTGCTGAGTTCGAGTTGATACAACTCTTGCTGATTGACCGAAACCGCATTGATCACCAGTGCACGCGCGCCGTTCGGCGCGAAGTCAGCGAAGGACCACCCACCGCCTTGCACCTGAGCCACCAACCGATTCGACTTCGGATCGCGCGGATCGATCAGGTACAGGTCGCTGTCCGTGCCATTCCGGCGAGTGCTGGAATAGCCGAGCTGCGTGCCCTCGTGGTTCCACATCGCGCTGGTGTTGCGGCTCTTACCGTCGGTGAGCAATCGCAGCCGGCCGCTCTCCAACGTATACAACTGATAGAACTCATCGCCGCCGACATCCTTACTCAGCACCAGCACGTCGCCCTTGCCCGGTGCATACCCCACGGCTCCCACCGGCTCGCGTTCGAAGGTTTTCTGCTCGCGCGAGCCACTCGGTGCGGCAACTTCATGCACCTGATTGGTATTGCCAAATCGCGTGGTGATCAAGATGCCCTTGGACTGTGGATTCCAGCCCACAAAGGTCGCCGTGCGCGATTCCATATAAGGCGCGGTGGCGCTACGCAGCTCCGCCGGCACGGCCGGTACCCCGTCGACAACCAGCGCCTCGGGGGCCGGCACAGTCTCGGCATTGGCCATGGCCAAGATGCTGCTGCCAAGCGCAGCGGTAACAACCAGGATCGAACATTTCACAGCAGGACTCTCCTCAATGAATCGTCGCGGAGCGCGACTTTAGCATCCAGGATTGTCGGCCGAACTCGCGACTTCTCGGCCAGATCTCGTCGAGCGTAGCGCCCTCGTAGAGCCGGCCGTTCTTCATCACGTAGCGAATGCTCAAGGTCGCGCGAATATCCAGCAGCGGGTTGCTGTCCAGGACCAGCAGGTCCGCGAGCTTGCCTGACTCGAGCGAACCCAACTGCCGACCCAGGCCAATCGCCTCGGCACTGGCAAGCGTGCCTACTCTAAGACCCTCGTGCGGCGAAATCCCCCCACTTTGGGTGGCCCACAGCTCCCAATGCACGCCCCAGCCCGGAAAGTTACCGTGCGAACCGAGGGCAACCCGGCCGCCGGCGGCGACGATCTTGGCCGCATCGGCAGCGTGACGCTCGAACAGATACGGGTCGTCGACGCCCAGGGAGCGAGCGCGATACGGCAGTCGATCGATGAACGTATGCGGCATGAAACGCCGCAACTTGGCGTCGTCGTGAATCGCGTAGCGACGGTAGAAGTAATCCAACTCCACATTAGTGGTCAGCGTGTAAGCGATACCGCTGCGAGCCATCAGCTCGGTCACATCTCGATACAGCGGCGTGGTATCGATCCAGTGCTCCAGTCCCGAATAGCCGTCGAGGATCAGCGTCAGATTCATTTTGAAGTCTTTGCCGCCTTCGGTGGTCGGCGTCAGACGCTGCTCTTGCGCCGCCATCGCGAACCATTGCCGCTCCAAGCGTCCGCCCACCAGGTACTGCTTGATGGTGTGAGTTCGGTAGTGCTCCGAGTAACGTCGCAACACCTGCCGCGTGTCGGCCAAGCTACGCAGTCCCACCTGAGCAAATACACCGCGCCCCACGGAAAACACTCTGGCGCCAAGCATGTCGCCCACGTCGATTCGATCCGCATAGATCAGCGCGTCCGAACGTTTTGATTGCGGATCGCGCAACGAGGTCACGCCATAAGCGAGACTGGTCGCGTACTCCCACGACACCTTGCGATGAGCATCCCAGATCGGCCAGAGGTGCGCGTGCACGTCGATCAGGCCAGGCATGATCGTCTTACCCGTAACGTCGATGACGCGCGCTCCAGTCGGAACAGCAACTTTGCCCCGCGGGCCGAGCGCACGAATCCGGTTGTCGACGACGACCAGATCGCCGTCTTCGATCACTTCGTAGCCATTCATGGTGATCAACCGGGCGCCTCTTAAAAGCACTGCCCCTCAAGGTCGGTCGCGAGGCAGTTTGAGATTGACCTCGATGCGCTCGGTGCGGCGAGAAGCAAGGTCATAAATGAAGAAGGTACTGCCGAGCGAGTAGTACACGCGTTTCCCGTCAGGAAACCAACCAGCAAAGTCGCCGCCTGGCCCTGCTCCATCGGTTCGCGTAATGCGTCGAATCGGCAGCGGACTCGACGAACCGTCGTCGACCGAGATCGTCGGCGGGGCTGCGGTTGCCACGGCAGGCAGATCGATCAGGTGCAAATCCTGATTCACCAGCGCCAAAGCTCGAGTGCCGTCTGGCGAGATCAATAGATCGTCGGCCGGCTCTTGGGCCTGGTTGGTACCGCCTGCCTCGTCCCAACCGGTGACTGTGAGCAACGGGCGTCGGCTCTTGTCACTGACCACGCCGCGGTCGTACTCATATATATACATCGCGCCGCTGGCACGATTGAAATGCGGTACCCCATGAAACGGTGCATACACCTTACCGGCCGTCAGTGGCATGACGCTGCGGATCGCGCCGCCCTCGGCCGGCAGCTGAATCAGTTCGCTGTTGAGCGGCACCGGTGAAATGTCTCGCCACATGGACATTTCATTCAGCGCCTCGGCACGAGCACGGTGTGAGCTGCGGACAGCAAACAACGACCTACCATCGGGCGAGTACACCAACTTCTCGTAGTAGTAAGCGGTATCGCCGGCGAGTGCTTCGGCGGTCGCGCCGCTCTCGGCTCGAATACGTTTGATGGTGCCGCCTTCGAGTTCCGACCAAGTGGCGTATGCAATGTAACGCCCATCCGGCGACCACGTTGGAAAAAACTCACCGCTGTCATCCGTCGTCAGGCGCTGAGGCTTGCCGTTAGGTAGACGCATGAGCCACAGCCGGTCGAGCGCGGAGAACACCAGCTTCGTGCCATCGGGCGACGGCTTGGCATTACGAATCTCCCGCACCGTCACGGTATCGTCGATCACTTGATCGAAATGCAGCAGCGGACCCAACTTCTGCTCCACTTCGGCCGTGAACGGAATCGCCGCGACTTCGCCGCTCGGCACCGACACTCGCCACAACTTGCCGCCGAAGCTGGTCACGAATGCTGTACCGTCCGGAAGGAACGCACTGCCCGGCATGAGATCGCGGCCGATGTCCGGATCCCTTTGCGCATCGCGCGTCACATTGACGAGCAATGTACGTGTGTCGCCGGTTCGCTGGTCCCGCACGCGCAACTGAGTCACGTCATCGCGACGGCTCGCATAGATGAGATAGCGCCCGTCCGGGCTCACTAAAGGACGCATCGCGCCGCCCGGCTCGTCGGTGAGCTGCACGGACGTCCCTCGCTTGCGATCGAACGACACGACCTGCCACAGACCATGTTCCGCATCGGTCGAATCCGCCGAGATCGCAGCGAACAGCACATCGGGATCGGTGCCGAATGCCGCGCCGGTAAATCCCACCGCTCCGGCACGAGTGAAGCCCACCGGCGTAAGATTGTTGAGCTTGATGCCCGCGGCGCCATCGCGGTGATACATATAAAGCGCCAGATCGCGAGTCTCTCTTCCCCACGCCCAACCGCTGACGCTACCGATGGAACGAGTGACGACGATCGAATCGCCGTCCGGCGTCCACTCCGGCGACATGAACATGTCACCTTTGCGGGACGTCACTGCTCGCGGGTTGCGACCGTCGGCATCGACCAGCCACAAGTTTTCGGCACCGTCACGGTCGCTGACGAAAACAATCGTCTTACCATCCGGCGAGAATCGCGGCTGAGAATCGAACGCCATGCCGGAGGTGATGCGCGCCGCTCGCCCGCCAGCGATAGGCAAGGTGTAGAGATCGCCTAGCAATTCGAACACCAGAGACTTGCCGTTTGGAGCCACGTCCAGCGATATCCACGTGCCCTCATCGGTGGAGAACTTGATCGTGCGCGTCGGTTGCAGTGGCAGCCGTGTAGCGTCGGCCGCGAACGCATCAGGCAGCGCCGCGATGCCGATGAACGCCAACACGCAATACCAATAGTCGCGACAGTTCATGGCGAGCGCTCCTGAAGTGTCGCAGCGTCATACAGCCGCCCGTCTTTCACGACGTAGCGGATCGATTGGGTCTGCGCGATGTCGAGCAACGGATTGCCATCGAGCACTTGCAGATCAGCTCGCTTGCCCGGCGCGAGCGAACCTAGTTCAGCGCCCAAGCCGAGCAACTCAGCGTTCGCAACCGTGGCTGCAAGCAATGCCGAATGCGCCGACAGCCCACCGCTCTGCGTGGCCCACAGTTCCCAATGAAATCCTAATCCCGGTAGCAACCCGCGCGAGCCGACGGTGACTTTGCCGCCAGCGGTCAACAACGCGGCCGCGACAGTCGCCTTCGGTTGGAAGGAATAGTCATCGCCGTATGCGCCGGCCACAGCACGGCCCCGAAACGGCCGCGCCTCGATCTCTGACCACGGCGCCAACCTCAGCAACTTGGATTCGTTGCGAAGATCGTAGCGACGATAGAAATAATCGGCTTGTGTCGAGGCCACGTTGAGGGCGTACGCGGTACCGCTGCGAGCCAGGTACTCGATGACATCGCGATACACTGGAAACATGCGAATCGCGCCGGACATACCGGCGTAACCATCCGCCGCCAGGGTCAGCTTCAATTTGAGATCGCCACCGCCAGCGGCTGTCGGTGACAGTCCTTGTTCTCGGCTGGCAATGGCAAGCCACTGCCTTACCCTGCGTTCCCCGACATGCTCCTGAGCAATCGTTCGAGCGCCGTAGTGTTCGGAGTATCCGCGCAGAAATGCACGCGCTTCATCGAGACTACGCAACTGCGCCGCGGCCGATATTCTAGGACCACTCGAGACGATGCGAGGGCCGAGCGCATTGCCTGACTCCATTGAGTCCGCATCGATCATCCAATCAGAGCTGGCGGGTCGAGTGTCGCGAACCGTCGTCACGCCGTAGGCTAGATTCGCAAGGTATTGCCAACGCTGGTTCGGTGATAGCTCTGCATCAATATCGATGAAGCCCGGCAGTACCGTCTTGCCGCTTATATCGAGCACGCGCGCGTCGGCGGGAATTTCGACAGTGCCGCGTGGACCGAGCGCTGCGATTTTCGAATCGGCAATCACAAGGTCGCCATTCTCGATGACCTGCTCTCCTTGCATCGTAATGAGGCGAGCGCCTCGCATGACCAATGTTTCTGGCGCGCGCGCTGTCGGCCGTCGAATCTCGATGTCCGTTCGAACGATCTGCTGATCTTGTAACGAGTCAGTGTCCACTCGCCGCTGAAACCACGAGCGACCCAGCGACCAGTAAAGCGACTTGCCGTCGACGCTCCAACTGGGAGACTCGCCACCCGTCACGTCGAGCCGACTAGTCGGCAGTATCGCCGCACCAGGCTCATCGAGATTGACGACGGGCGTCTGTGTCTGTGCCCACACCGGAATGGCAACGAGATAGATGCGATCGCGCATCGACGCCACTGCATGCCGACCGTCAGGCGACAGAATCACATCATCCGCTGGCACCGTCCCAAGGCGTGGTCCGATCTCACCACGGCCGACTACCTTCACGATTGCACGCCGCTCGCTGCCATCGAGTCGCATGGACACAAGCCCGTCCTGCGCGTCGTACATAAGTACTCGATCCGACGGCGCACCGAAGTGCGGGCCGCCCTGCGTGGTTGCAGTGACCGGAGCGATGACAGTGATGTCGCCGCCGTTCGCAGGCAGGCTGACCAGATCGCCGGGCGACCTGCGACTCTCCAACTGAGCCTGCCGCGACGAGCGCACCGCCACTAATCGCGATCCGTCGGGTGTATATGCAGGCTTCTCGTAGAACGCAGTCGTTGCAGTCAGACGCTCTGGCGAACCGCGACCATCCGCTCGCATTCGATAGATGTGCCCGCCTTCATCGTCGCGCCAAGTTGTGTACGCCACATACTGACCATCGGGCGACCAAGCCGGGAATGACTCAACCTGCTCGCTTTGAGTCAAACGCTGAGCAGCACCTCGCGAGCTTGAGCCGGCCGAAACATCGACCATCCACAAACGCTCCATCGCGGAGACGACCAACCGCTTGCCATCGGGTGACAATCGCGCATCGCTAATCTTTCGCGCGGTCGGCGCGTCACTGGGCGAACGCTGAGTGAACTTCACCAGCGGCCCCAGTTCCTGCTCGATATGTGCAGTGAACGGAATCGCCGTGGCACGACCCGACGACACATCGACACGCCACAGCTTGCCGCCATAGCTGGTCACGATGCTGGTACCGTCTGGCGTGAATGCCGCACCCGGCATCAAGTCGCGGCTGGCATCATAAGCACCTTCGCGCTGCGCATCTGGCGTTGCCGAACTCACCAGCGTTTGGGTTTCTCCGGACGCCAGGTCCTGCAATCTCAACTCTGTTCTATCGTCTACGCGTGTCGCGTACACGAGATAGCGACCATCGGGGCTGACCATGGGCCGCATCGCGCTGCCCGGTGCGCCGGTGCGAAAGCGAGCCTGAGCTGTCTCACGATCGAATGACACGATCTGCCACGAGCCGTCTCGCATGCCGCCGCGGTTCAGTGCAGCGAACAGTTCACCCGTCGGCCCGAACGTTGCGCCGAAGTAGCGTCCCGCCGCGGAGTTGGACTGGCCTGCGATCGTCAACAATGGAGCGCCACTGACTTTCAGGCCAGCGCCGCCAGCGAGCGAGTACAGATGTAGCGCCACCTCGCCTCGCGTTGCCCAGTCACGCACACCTGCAGCGCCGCTGGCTTTGGAAACGACGATAGAGCCGCCGTCTGGCGTCCATACCGGTGAAATGAAAATGTTGTTGGTTTCGCGAGTGACTTGGCGTGCGTTGTTGCCATCCGCATCGGCGACCCAGACGTTGTCCGAACCGTCTCGGTCGCTGACGAACAGCAGCTGTCGGCCATCGGGCGAATAGCGCGGCTGAGAATCGAACGCCAGCCCCGAAGTGACTCGAACGGCTTGCCCACCACTGATGGGTAGCTGATACAGGTCACCCAACAGATCGAACACGAGGGTCTTGCCATCGCGAGACACGTCGACAGAAATCCAAGTGCCCTCGCTGGTATCGAATGTGATCTGTCGCGTCGGCTGAAGCGGCAGGCTCGCAGCGGCGTCGGCCGTCATTCCCAGCAACAGTAACCAAACCGCACACGCCCACTTCACCGCACGTCTCCCGCGAAGGCCGTCGCGATCCATCCGAGCCAGCGTCCATACATGTCTCGCTGATGCACGGGATCCGACGGCCAATGGCCCGAAATCGGATACGCAACGAACTGCACCGGCGTACCGCTGTCCTTCAACGCTCGATACAACTTGTATGAATGCGTGATCGGAACGCGCTCGTCGCCAGTGTTGGCGAGAATCAGCGTCGGCGTACGAATGCGCGTGGCATTGGCCATGGGCGATTGACGCCAATAGTTCTCGGCATTTTTTTCTACCCATGGCGAACCACCGAAGGCGTGCCCGATAGAGGTGGTGAGATCGCTGAAGTGGTACTGATCGCGCCAATCGGTAATCGCAGCGCCTGCCACCGCCGCGCGCCACGTCTGCGGATAGCGAGATATCAACCAGGCAGTCAGGTATCCACCATACGACCATCCCGACACCGCGATTCGAGTGTCATCGACGATGCCTCGGGCCTGAAGTGCGGCGATGCCCGCCATCACATCGCGCCCGGGGCCTTCACCCAGATCGTCGACGATCGCGCTCTGCACCCGTTCGCCCGCGTTGTCGCTGCCTCTGAAGTTGGGCCGAAACACCAACCAGCCTTGCGTGGCCAGCAGTTGATGAAACCCACCGAAGCTATCGAGCGAGGTTCCAGTCGGGCCGCCATGCAGATCGAGCACCAGCGGATATTTCCGGCCGGCGTCAAACTTCGGCGGGTAGGTCAGCACGCCATCGAGCGCTAAACCGTCCACCGTCCAGGTCACCGTTTCGCTTCGGCCCAGTTCTAGTGCCGCGCTCCATGCATTGAACTGCGTCAGTCGTTGCGGCTTGGAGCGCGCACTGGTCATTACATATATTTCCGCCGCACGTCGAGGCTCGCTACCGATGAATGCGAGCGTGCCATTGCGACTAGCCGACAGTGCTCGCACTTCGGACACGGCACCTGTGTCGAGTCGCTGCGATTTTCCTTCGAGCGGTTGTAGCCACAGCGCGGTTCGCGTGCCTTGATTGGCTGAGAGCGCCAATGTACGGCCCTCGGCTACCCAAGCCATGCCGTGAAAGCTCGCGTCTAGCGCAGGCGTGGCATCGCGGCCGTCAGCGTGGAGCGCAGGCGCGCCGTCACGATTCTTGGCGTCATTCGTGGCGGCGAGATAAATCCGTCGCTGTGAATAGAGGTTGCCACTGCGCGAGCGCGCATACGACATCAAGCGGCCATCCGGGGATGACGGCAGCACTTCGAGCACGGCCACATTGCCGCCCGGCGTCGGCACTTCGGTCACGACTCGACGCGTGCCGCTCTGAACCTCGATGATGCTCAGAGTCGCTTTCGGCGAATCTACTCCACGCGCGGGTTCCGATATGTAGCCAAGGCTTCGGCCGCCTTGCTGCCATTCCATAGCCGTCACATTTTCATCATCCGAGGAGAGACGCCGTGCTTCACCACCATCCGCAGCGACGAGCCACAGTTGCGACGTTACGGATGCAGCCTTGGAGAGATAGCTGCCATCGATGATTTCGAACGAACGATTGAACGGCTCTCGCGCCGCTGACGATGCATCGGTCAAGAACGCGAACGACTTGCCGTCCGGGCTCCAACGAAAGCTATTTACCGCCCCACCGACATTACTGAGGGTCACAGCCTTAGCGAGCCCCTCCTGCAGTGACAGCACATGGATGGCCGCTTCGCCGCCAGCGCTGGCATCGAGCCAGGCTAGCCGATCACCGCGAGGCGACCACTGTGGCGAGCGAACACTGGTACGACCAATCGCCAACTCGCGAATCGCTCCGGTGCTCACATCGACCAACTGCAACGAACGCACCAGACGGTTGTCGACGAAGTCCTGATGCACGCCCACCACCGCCACCTGCCCACCCTCGGGCGCGATGACAGCTTCGATCAGGCGCACTTCCTTGCCCAGATCGGCCAACTCGATGGCAGCAGCGAGCGGCGGCGCTGCCAGCAGCGCCGCCAATAACAATGCTCTGACCATTAGAAGCGATAGGACGCCTGGCCGATGACGGTACGGGCAGGATTGATATGAATGCCCGAGTCGAGGCCGTTGTACGAATCCGAGGTGAAGTATTCCTCGTTGAGCAGGTTGGTCACCGACAGCTGCAAGCGCCAGTGCTCGGTATTGCGGAACACTCGCAAGTCCACTTCGGTGAAGTCGCCGAAGTCGTAGGCCAAGGGCCGGCCATCCGGGCCGAGATCGATGAAGAACGTTTCGCGCCCACGCTTGTGCACGACACCGGCGCCGATGCCAACACCACGCAGTGGTCCCTGTTGCAACTCGTAGCTGGTGAACAACGACAGACCGAAGCGCGGTGCCTCGACGGGCTGCAGACCTTTGTATTGACCATCGGCGAACTCTGCCTTCATCCAGCCGAGCGCGCCGAACAACTCCCAGCCTCGCACGATGGTGCCTTGGAACTCCGCCTCCACACCTCGGCTGCGTTGAGTGCCGATGGGATCGACATACACGGTGCCGGGCCGCGACTGCGCGATGTTGGTTCGTTCCATGTCGAACAACGCCAGCGAGTAAGAGAAACGTTCGCTGTGCGCGCCCTTCAAACCGATTTCCGTCGCCGTGCCTTCCTCGGGATCGACGTAGGTATTGGCGTTGACCAAGCCGGTCTGCGGCGAATAGGTCTCACCGTAGCTGGCGTAGAGGTTCAGATTCTGCGTCAGCGCATAAGTCACGCCGGTCTGCATCGTGAACGAATCGACTTTGACCTCAGCTTTGTTGTACGGAACGGTGCCGGCCAGCACGCCAGCGCCGCAACAGCGCGACCGAGTGCCGTTCTCATCCTTGGAATAGCGGCCGCCGACCAGCAAGATCAACCCATCCAGCGGGCGAATGAACACCTGCGCCGTGGCGCCCGTATTCTTCTGCACCGATCGATACTGCGAGAACACGGTGTAGTCCGTCAGCGACCTCACGGGCGGCACAGCGGTATTGAACGTCGGATCGAAAATGCTCGGGCTGTTGACGTTGACCCGCGAATACAACAACGGATTCTCCAGCGAGGAGTAATCGGCACCGATGAACAATGTCTGCGGGCGGCCCCACAACTCGATGTCGCCATACAAATTGACTTCAGCGCCTTCGAGCGTGAAGCGATTGTCGTTGCGCTCGGCTACCGCATGCAGCGGCACGCCGTCTGCCTGGAACAGCGCAGTGAACTCACGAGCATAGAAAATATCTTGCTTGTTGCGTTGGGCGTAGGCGCGTAACACCCAGCCGTTATCAAAGCCATGTTCCAGTCCCGCCTGGATCAGCTTGGCCTCATGCTCAGCGTTATTCCAGGACGCGCCGTTGAAATGCGAGCGCGGCAGATTCGGCATGACCAGCAAC
Source organism: Steroidobacter sp. (assembly GCF_016790065.1). Classification (GTDB taxonomy): domain Bacteria; phylum Pseudomonadota; class Gammaproteobacteria; order Steroidobacterales; family Steroidobacteraceae; genus Steroidobacter. Next base: position 21,029 of record NZ_JAEUPY010000148.1, on the reverse strand, counting down.
GCAGGATCGAAACCCGTTTCGTACGCCTCATCCCAATCGCCGAGGTACTGCAGACCGCCGCCCCACATGGTGACCGAATCGGTCTTTTGATAATTGACGCGCGCGAACACCGTCGTGTCCTCGCCGATTTGATAACGCAAGGTCGGCGCAATGACCGTGGTCTTCTTGCCGGCGTAGTCCAGGTACGAATCTTCGTCCAGCCGAGCGCCGACCAGGCGATACGCCAGCGCGCCATCGTCGGTCAACGGACCGTAGATATCCGCATCGACGCGATAATGATCGAAGCTGCCGATTTCCGCTTTCAGCTCGCCGCCGAACTCGCTCTTGGGCATCTTGGAAATCGCATTCAAGGTGCCGGCGATGGAGTTCTGGCCGTACATGGTGGAGGTCGCACCCTTCACCAACTCCAGACGCTCGAACGGCGCGAAGTCCAGATTGAAGCTGGAGCGCAGCCGAAAGCCGTCGACCTTGATGGCGTTGTTACTCTGCTGCAAAAAGCCGCGGAAATAATTCACGCTGGCATTGTCGACGCGATGAGTGGCACCGCCGGTCGGGTCGACGCGATACACATCCTTGAAGGTCTTGATGGACGCGAAATCCATCATGTCGCCGGTGATGGCGACGACCGTCTGCGGCGTGTCTTTGATCGACAGCGGCACTTTGAGCGCCGTGCTGGCTTCCGGACCGTGGAAGCGCAGGCCCTGCACGATGACCTCGTCCAGCGTCACCGCCGACGTATCCGCAGCCGCGGCCCCGCCATTGCTAGTCGTTGCCTGTGGGCCGTTGGCATTCTGAGTTTCGGCAACCGCCTGCGCCTGAGCGATCCGTTGCATGCCTGGGCTTTGGGCTACGCTCGCGCCACTCTCACGCGGCGACTGGATGGCCACAGTGTGGTCAGTGAGGAATTTGAAGGTGAGGCCCGTGCCTTCCAGGACATGGGTGAGCGCCTGAGTCGCCGGCAAACCGGCCGGCGCGCCCTTCGAGTATTTGCCTTCGACCAGCGCGGTGACATAAACGATCTGCAGGCCGGTGCGACGCTCGACGATTTTCAGCGCCTCTTCCAGAGGCTGCGCGGCAATCGCCGAATCGGCAGTCCCCTGGGATGTTGCGGTTTGCGCACTGACGGCGGCGCTGGCACCGCCCAGCGCAACGGCGATCGCACACAGCAACTTGAAATTTGCGATTGGGCTCATCATCGACACTCCCCGACATTATTGTGGTGGTATGGCCGCTGGCTCAAGCTAGTTGGCCTGTTGGGAAATGAAGAGTGGCCGCAGCGGGCAGTGTCCACCTGGGGCCCAGAATTTATTTGCACCCCCAGGGTGGCCAGTGGCCGCGCGGCCCCCTCTTTACTCATAGGCGGGTTGCCAATCGAGGCTGAATTGAGGATAGGGTCGGTGCGGTGAGCGAGCACAAGCTGCTACATCAACTGTTCACGGCGCGAGCGCGCCAGGTGACGAGCTTTTTCCGTCGCCGGATCGTGCAACAGACCGATGCCCCTGATTTGAGTCAGGAGGTGTTCCTGCGCCTGTTGCGTTTACAGGACTTGAGCAGCATCGCCGATCCGCAAGGCTACTTGTTCACCGTCGCGGACAATCTGTTGCGCGAACGGGCCCATGCCAAAGGCTGGCAAGGCCAGGCATTGCGCGTGCCCCTGGAAGACTCGTTGAACGCCCCGGAGCTATCCGTCGAGGCGCACACCGAGCGAGAAATCGACACCGAACGATTGGTCGTGCGACTGCGCGAAGCCCTGAGCACGCTGTCGGCACGAGATCGTGAGGTACTGAAACTGGTTTACGAGGAGAACTTGTCGTATCGGGAAATTGCCCGGCGCTGGGGCGTCACCAAAAGCGCCGTCGAGAAAGCGGTGGCTAGAGCCACCTTGCACTGTCGCCAGCAAATGGATGTAACGGAGGCGCCATGAACCGAACGACGGATGACCTGATTCGAGCCGCAGTCCGCGAACAGGCCAGTGCCTGGTCGGCACGCCTGTTGAGCGGCGAACTCACACCTACCGAGAAGGTCGAGTTCCTCAAATGGCTACAGGACAACCCGCATAACGTGCGGGAGTATCTGGAAACGGCGCGCATGGCCAAGCTCATGTCGCGTGCGTTCGATGGTTTGACAGTCGAATCGCCAGAGCAAGCCGAGAGCGATGCCAACGTAGTGGCGTTGCATCCGTCTGCCGTCCTCAGCCGGGATTCGCGTCGGCGCTCGACTCGCTTTTTGCCACTCGCCGCTGCTGCTGTGATTGCGAGCGTCGCGGTGTACTGGGGCTTTCAGTATGTGAATCCGCCGGGCTCGATGACGGTCAAAGTAGCGCACGGCGATCAACGCACCGTTCGTTTGAGCGACGGCTCGGTGATTCATCTCAATTCGGAAACGCGTACGCGCGTACGTTACTCAGAGCATGAACGCCTGATCGAACTAGAAAGCGGCCAAGCACTATTCAGCGTGGCCCACGACACCACTCGTCCCTTTCGCGTCCGCGCTGGCGGCACAGAAGTCGTGGCTGTGGGTGCTGAGTTCGACGTATACCGACGTGCCGGCGGCGACATCACCGTCACCGTCGTGGAAGGCAAAGTCGACGTCGTCGGCCCTGCATCTGCGCCCACTGACACGCCGCTGCGACTGAGCATCGGCCAGCAAGCGCAGTTGAACAAAGGCATCCCGAAGATCGCCGCTATCGACGTCAACGCAGAGACAGCCTGGATCCGCCGCGAGATCGTGATCAGCGGCCGCCCTTTGAGCGAAGTGGCCACCGAGTTCAATCGCTACTTGAGCGTTCCTATCTACATCGACGACGAAACGCTGCGCGACACTCGGATCAGCGGCACTTTCTCTGCTTACAACGAAACCGCGTTCCTGGCATTCCTACGCGAGTTCGAAGGCGTGCAAGTCGACGTCGGCGAGCGCGGGATTCATGTCACTCGCGAGCGGTGATGGCGTAGGGCACCGTCAGGGTAGCGAAATATCGCCCCTTGAAGGCAGCCATCAAAGGCGTAGACTATGACTATCTATTATTAACTATTAGTTAACCCATTCCCATGCCCACCAGCGTAGCCCTTGGCAGTCACTTCGAGGAATTCGTGAGGAAGCAGCTCGACTCCGGGCGCTTCAACAACGTCAGCGAAGTCGTGCGAGCCGGTTTGCGCCTACTGGAAGATGAGCAAAAGCTTCGCGAGATTCGCTACAGCGAGCTGCGGGCCGCGATCCAAGAAGGGGTCGATAGCGAAGACGCGGGGTCTATCGAAGAAGTCGTCGCTAGAAATCGCGCCCGCCGTGGCAAGGGCAAAACGTCGAAAAAATAATGCGCGTCCGGGTCTCACGTCGAGCGGAGATGGATCTCGCCGAGATCACCGATTTCATCGCGCTCGATAACCCGGAACGGGCGTCTCAGTTCGAAGACGAATTAATCGAACATGCGCAGAGAATTGCTCGCGCACCGCTCGCCTACACCGAACGCACTGATCTACGACCCGGACTGCGGTCTTGCTCGCATGGAGCCTACGTAATCTTCTTCACGCTGGACGATCGTGGCGTTCGTATCGAACGCATTCTTCACGGGGCACGTGATTTGGGGCCACTGCTCAATCAGTAGCGAGCGTGACCAACCGTCAGTCGACAGCGCCTCTGTGCTACACAAGCACCGCCAACGCCTGCTTCGCCGCCCTTCTCCCCTCCGTAGCGGCCCAGCGCCAGTTTTGATGGCCGTTGAACTCGGAATGACCGAAGGAGATGCGGCCGAAGGCCGTGCGAGCAATCGAACTCGGGGCGGGTTGGCCGCCGAGGCCGAAGTAGAAGCCGGGCTGAGGGGCGACGAACGCATGGCCCCAACGATTGAGAATGATGCCTTTGATGTCACGACGTGCATCGAAGCCATGAGCGCCGAACATGGTTTGTAACTGCTCGCGAATCTGCAACTCAAAGGCGCTGTAGTGAGTGCCGAATAGTTGCGCCCGCCCGGCAGCGGTCTGCGCGACGAGCGGCAAACCGGCGGTAGGAAAGCCCATATAAAACGTCAGCATCGCCGGATAGTTCGGATCGAGCGGCGGTGCGCGCTCACCGATGCGCACAGGCGAGCGAACATTGGTAAAGAACCCAAGCCCCTCGAACCAACGCGCGGCCGACACGCCGAGCTTGTCGAGATAACGCCAATGAGAAACGGCGACATTCGCAACCAAAATCGGCGCGTGATGAAACTGCATGAAGGCATCGAGATGACGCGAAGGAAGATCCCGAACGGCCCGACGCGTCACCCATGAACCGGTGCTCATGACAACGGCACGCGCCTGCACTCGCTGCAAGCGTCCGTCACGCGAATAAATAACTTCGACCGTCTTGGCAGTTTGCGGATCACCAACGTGACGCACGGCTACGACCATCGACTTGAGACGAATGCGCGTCTTGGCCGAAGCACGATCGAGTTCATCGAAACGAACCTTGCCCGTGGCAATGGACTCGAGATCGTTGCCACCCGCGATGGCATCCGGCCGGATGGCTTTGATGAAGTAGCGATACAACGTCGCATTGCCGCCCGGGAAGCCTTCCATGGGATTACCGAGCGCGGCAGTTTTGTCGGCAGCCGTTCCCGGCATCGTCAATTGTTTCGCAGCGAGGGCAGACAGCGCGTCACTACCAACACCGTAAGCGCTCGCGGCGAGAATCGGATCGACATAGCGGCGCCCCGCTTCACCGACACCGTAAGCCGTCTTCAAGAAATCAGCGTAACTGCGTTGGTCCATCCAAGCATCGTTGGCAGCGTCGGCGACGACGTGAGCGTCGCTCTTCTGCAGACGCAATAGATCGGCACGCGCTTGTGCATCGAACGGCGTTCGCTGCAATTCATCCGACCACATGTCGCGAACCCAACCGCCACGCTGACCATGAGTTCGCGGATCGAAGAAGTAGCCAATCGAGGCTCCCTCATCCCGCATCATCGGCTGATAGTACTCAGTGGCGATCCGCACGCCGCTTGCAACGTTGGCGGGTGTCGCGTGCAGGAACTCCTTGGGAATCCCAAGACGAGCCCACATTTCCTGAGCCAGATTCGGGGTCGCGCCCGCCTCCAGCGGCGGCGGCACGCGAAAGTTGTGCGACCCCTGCGGCCCCAACAGCCGATAACCGCCGACCTCCACCTCGTTCTGTTTGGCCGCGCCACCGAAGATCGCGTGATTCTCGAGCATCAGGCAGCGGCCGCCGCGGCCGGAGTCATGAAACTCCAACGCCGCCGACGCGCCAGCGAAGCCACCGCCGACGATCACCAGATCGTAGACATCGTCAACCGCTTGGGCCTTTTCCAGCTGTTGTTCGAAAGCGCCATCGCGTAGCGCATGGGCCGTGTTGACCACATCGGCGGTGTTGCCGTTGGACCGCGCGTAATCGCCGATGCCCGCAAAGCCGCCCCAACTCGCGTCGAGCCCCTGAGAACTCGCGATGGTCGGAACCCCCAACAACGCCGCGCCGGCGCCCACCAAGGTGCCGCCGACAAAATCCCGACGAGTGATGGACCGATCCAACCCCAACCGATGCGAAGAGCGATCGCGATTACGCATGCGTTCTCAAACCCGCGGTGAGCCGTACCGCGTTGGCATATCGCAGATCGGCGCTATGGCCGTCAAGCGGCGGATGCGATCCGCCGCTTGCCAGGTCTACTTGGCGGAACGCCCAACAGGCACAGCCAACTGGGGCATGAACAGCTGCGCGATGGACATCGCCGCTTCACCCACATCCGCGCCGCTGGCGTTGAAGTGAACCGCCACCACCACGTTCTGCTTATAGAAGTTCATCAGCATGCTTTGCGTGCCTTTGACGCTGCCGGCATGACCCGCATACGGCCGCCCAGCCGCATCCTTGCCCATCCACCACATCAGGGCCTGCTCTTTGTCTTGCGAAGGCGGCAACACGCCGGGACTGTTCTTTTTCATGAACTCGGACGGCATGGTCGGCAGCCCCGGCGGCAGCTGCAGCTTGTACATCGCGGTCTGGGTTTCCGGTTTGAGCAATTGCGCGCGGTTCAAAGCGATACCCAGCCGGCACAGGTCTTCGTCGCTGGCAATCATGCCGCCGCCAGCATACTTGTAGCTCACGTCCTCATCGGGCGCCTTCTGTAACTGCGGCTTGTTGACGTCCACTGGATAGGTCTGGCTACGCAGATAGCCTCGGCCCCGGCGCGGCACGACTCGACTCGGCACGTCGAACTGAGTGGACAGCATGCCGGCAGGAATCCACACCTGCTCTCGCAAGTAGGTCTCGAACGCCCGGCCACTCACCGACTCCACGATGCCCTGGATCAAGTTCACCGCGTACGACGAGTACATCCAATGCGAGCCCGGCTCGAACACCAACGGATCGTCGCGCCAGAACTGGGTGGCCGGTTCGAACTCGGCATAGTGCTTCACGATCTCGCCGAACTCGTTGTCCTTGTAGTGACGAATGCCCGAGGTGTGCGTGAGGATGTGCCGCACCGTGATGGGCTTGTCCTTGCGAGGAAACCAAGGCAAGTAACGCTGTAGCTCGGCGTCGAGATCGACCTTGCCTTGCTCGACCAACTGCAGAATCGCCGTGACCGCAATCACCTTCGACACTGAGCCGATGTTGTGCACAGTGCGTCCGTTCTGCGGCGTGCCTGCTTCCAGATCGGCTTGACCCACGCCGCCCGAGAAAACGATTTGTCCGTCGACCGCCACAGCCGCAGACACGCCCGGCGCACCGGACTGCGTCTGCAATCGTTCCAAGTAGTCCAGCACTTCGGCACGGTCCGGCGACGCCGTTGCCGGCGCCAGCCAAACCAAACTCAACGCGCAAACGATCAGAGACAACGTTCTTTTCATCATTATTCTCATGGTCGTTCTCACCAGTTACGCGTCAGCGTACCGAGCACCATGCGCTTGTAGCCGTAGTAGACGCTGTTCGGATAGAAGCCGGGATTGAAGTAATCCTTGTTGGTCAAGTTGGTCACATTCAGGCCGAGCTTGTAACTGCCAAAGCTGTAGTGCGCACCCACATCGACGAGCACATAGCTGGGAAACTCGATAGTGTTGGGTGTGTTGAACGCCTCACCGACGTAACGCACGCCTCCGCCGAGATTGAGCCCCGGCACGCCGCTGGAGAATGTGTAGTCGAGCCAGCCCGATGCGCTGTGCCGAGGCACGCCCAACTGCCGCAACCCTTGCGAAGTCACACCCGCCGAATTCGGATTGGCCTTGGTCACTTTCGCATCGGTGTAGGCATACGCGAAGATCAGGTTGAACGACTCACCCACCGGCGTGCGAGCTTCCAACTCGAAGCCGCGCGAGCGCACTTCACCTTGCTGCGTGTTGAAGCCGGCATGCTCCACATCCGGCGTCGACACGTTGATCTGGGTCAGCTGATAAACCGTCGCAGTCACCGAAGATCGCGTGCCGCGCGGCTGATACTTCAACCCGCCTTCGACCTGCTTGCCTTCGGTGGGCTCGAACAACTTGCCGTCCCAAGTCACCGCAGCACTAGGCTGAAACGACGTGGAATAACTCACGTACGGCGCGAAACCACTATCGAATTCGTAAACCGCGCCGGCACGGCCAGTCAGCTTTTTGTCTTCAAGCTCGGTGCGCACACCCGTCAACCGATTTCTGGAAAACGTTTTCAACGTATCGTGACGAGCATTGAGCGTGACCACGAAGCGATTCCACTTCAGCTGATCTTGCAGATACACGCCGTACTGATTGAGCCCGTCAGCGAAGTGCCGTGACAGCGTCGCATTCCACACGATGGGAATGTCATAGACAGGCGCATAGAGATCCAGAAAGCCCGCCGACCCGTTCAGCTGCCGCAATGTCGTGCGTACCCGCGCGTAGTCGAAGCCGCCGAGAATGCGATGCTGAACCGAACCAGTCTCGAGGTCGTATTCGAGATTGGTGTCGGCGGACAACTGCTTCTCGGTATCGTCGCGATCGTTAGCGCCGCGATTCTCCAACCGATTGTTGACCAGCAAGCCCAAGCTGCGATCCGAAGTATTGTGGAACTCGGATTGCGAGTCGCTGTAGCGAACGACTTGATTCAATCGCAAGCTGTCGGTCAGCCGCGTATTGAACAAATAGCCGAGCGAGGCGTACTCCATGTTGATCCGATTCCAATCCGGATTGCCCAGAAAGCGCTCGTGCGAAATCTGGCCGTTGGGGTTGGCGAACAAGGTGCCGATGGCGGGATAGCTCTGCTCGCTGCCCGAGGTGGTGGTCTCGAAGTACTGGCCGAGCAATGTCACCGACGTGGCGTCGCTGATGCGCCAGGTCAACGCCGGTGCGACATAGAAGCGATCGTCGCGGCCGTAGTCGTACTGCAACTCCGAATCGCGATACATGCCGGTCAGGCGATACAACAGTTTGCCGTCGCTGCTCAGCGCGTCGCCGAAGTCGGCACCGATCTGATAATGATCGTAGCTGCCTGCTTTGAGTTGCACCTCACGCACCGGTTCGTCGGTGGGCCGTTTGGTCGTCAAGTTCACCAAACCGCCAGGATTACCCTGGCCGTACAGCACCGACGCCGGGCCTTTCAGCAACTCGATGCGCTCGAGCGCGTACGGCTCGACGTTGCCAGTCAGCGAGGTGTACTGCTGTCGCAAACCATCGCGATACACGCTTTCGCCGTTGGTGTTGGCGCGAAACCCGCGCAGGTAAAAATCTTGAATGCCTTGGCCACCGGGATAGTCACGAAACTTGATGCCGGTGGTGTAGCTGAGCGCTTGATTGAGATCCTGCACACCGCGCAGCGCCATCTCGTCACTGCTGACGACCGAGATGGATTGCGGCGCTTCGATCAGCGGCGTGTCGGTCTTGGTCGCCGTCACCACCACTTCGTCGAGTGTTCTCGGTGCATCAGCGGACGCGACTTGTTGTTTCAATGTATAGGTGCGGCTGTCACTGGTCCCGACGACGATGTCGGTTCCTTTCAGCAGCAGTCCCAAGCCAGCGTCGACGCTGTAGCTGCCGTGGACAGCTGCGGTGCGTTTGCCGGCGATTACTTCATTCGCTGCGAGAATCTGCACATCGGCTTGTCGCGCGAACTCGGAAATGCCAGTCACGGCATCTTGTTCGGGGACATCGAAACTGACGACTTGTGCGTGCAGTGGAGCGGACAGGGTCACGGTACACACCGAAGCGGCGAGCCATGACGCGGGGCCAGGAATCATCGAACGATCGAACATGTGGTTTCTCCCTGTTTGTCTTAAAAGAGGAATGGGAGAAAAAAATCCTCGCGGGTCCCACCAAAAAAATAAAAATTATTTTCGCGGCACCAACCGAATCGTATCCGGACTGACTTCCATGCGAGCATCGAGCGTCGAAACCACCGCTCGCGCGAACTCTTCAGGCTCGTTGACTCGGAATCGGCCGACCAGTTGGCGCGCGCCGAGCGTCGGGTCATCGATCACGATGCGTCGGGGGTTGTAGCGATTGAACTCGGCCGCCGCGTTGGCCAGCGTCTGACCTTCCAAGCTGATCTCTCCCACGCGCCAGGAGAGCGCACGAGCAATCTCAGTGGGAGCATCTTCGAGCACCGTCGTATTGTTCTGTTCCGTGACGAAAGCCCGCGCACCAGCGGCGAGTCGCAAGGCTTTGTCTTCATCGCCGGCGATCCAGGTGCTCACGACACCTTCTGTCACGAGCACATCGACGCCATGCTCGCGTTTGCGAACTGAGAAAGCGGTGCCGACCGCTTTGACTCGCACGCTGCCCGCCTTGACGATGAACGGGCGCGCGGCATCTTTGGCCACTTCGAAGAAGGCCTCGCCCGCTTCGAGCTCCACATCGCGCTGCTCGGCTCGCATTGAGGCCTTCAGCTGGCTTTGTGAATTGAGGCTGGCGCGCGAGCCGTCGGTCAGTGCGACCTGCCTGATCTCGCCCAACTCAGTGCCGTACCGCTCCGCGCCTCCCAACAACAGCGCCAGCATCGCGACACTTGCCGCCAACGCAACGCCGACACCGGTCGAGATGAAAAAGCGCCGGCGCGCCGCCAGCGAAGCAATTCGTTGGATCTCTTCAACGGAGCGGCCACCGGACAGTGCACGAGCCCGGCTCATGAAATCCCACGCCGCTTCCGCCCGAGTCACGGCACCCACGCGACGTTCATCGCCCGCGAGCCATGCGTCGAACTCGCGCTGCGTGGTCTCATTCCAATCGCCACCATCGCGACGGGCCAGCCACTCGATGGCGGCTTGCTCAACCTTTTTCGCTGTCTCGCGTTCGCTCATGCCCTCTCGCCCCTGCGGCCTTGGCCTCCGTCGCTCCATCTTCCAACATACCTTTCAGAATCAACCGAATACCTCGGGCCACTTCGCGCTCGATCACGGCCTCACGAACCCCGAGCGCCTCGGCTGCTTCACGTTGTGACAGCCCATGAATCTTGCGCAGCTCGATGACCCAGCGACAACGCGACGGCAGCGAGGCAATGATGCGCTCCACGCGGGCCAGCTCGGACTGCCCGGCCACCACTCGCTCCGGAGAGGCGGCCTCGTCCAGCACATCCAAACTGTCCACCTGCGCGATCGTGTCGATGCGAACCACTCGCGCGCGGCGAATCTGCTCCAGCAAGACGTTGCGCACGACCCGAAAGAAATAGGCCCGAGGATTATCGATGTGTGCCACATCTTGGAGCGCCGACATGCGGCAGTAGGCTTCTTGCAGGACGTCGTCAGTGTCGCCGGGCACGCGCAGCGCCCGCCGCAGCCACGCACGCACTTCCTTTTCGTACGGCAGCACGTGCCTGCCAATCCAGCTGATGGTGGAGAGCCGGCCTGTGGACACTACTTAGAACCTGAATCGACGCAAAATTCGGCGCCGCTCATTGAAGATGCACGGCGGGAAATTTTCCACCCCCTCGGGCGATATTTTTTTGGGGAGGGCGTAAATCCTCCGGTGGCCTGTCAGCCGCCGCTCATTGCCTGCTCCCTGGCGTGGATATCCGGTACTCCTGCGGCGGCTCCGTCCCCAGCAGGTGCTTGACGAAGAAATCCCAACGCCGCCGCGTGTAGTAACCGTCCGCGCCGATGAACGGCTGCTGTGGCTTGCTCACGTCGTTGAGCGCATGGCTGCGGTTGGGCAGCACCACCAAGTCGAAATCCTTGTTGGCGGCCACCAGCGCGTCGATCATCTGCAGGGTGTTGGTCGGGTGAACGTTGTCGTCCATGGTGGCCATCATCAGCAGCAACTTGCCTTGCAAGTGTGGCGCGAGCGGCAGATTGGAAATACTCTCGTAAGCGCCCTGCTCGACCGGATAACCCTGGAAACGCTCGCCCCACGCGGCGAGATAGCTGCGCTGGTCGTAGTTACCGACGCCAGCCACGCCAACCTTGAAGAACTCGGGATACTTCAGTAGCGCACGCACCGACGCGTAGCCGCCGCCGGAATCGCCGTAGATACCAACGCGCTCGACATCCATGTAGGGATGACGGGCTGCGAGTTGTCGAAGCGCACTGATGTGATCCTCCAAGCCACCGGCATCGCCCATGTTGGCGTAGGAAACGTCGTGGAAGGCTTTGGATCGATTCGGAGTGCCCATGCCATCCACCGCCACCACGATGAAACCGAGCTGCGCGATGGCCTGATCCTGTCGCTCGCCCTCGGCAGTGAATTTCTTTTGCACGCGGGTGATTTGCGGGCCCGGGTAGATGCTGTCGATGACCGGATAGCGCTTGCTCGGATCGAAGTCCACCGGCTTGATGATGACGCCGAAAAGATCGGTGACTCCATCTCGCGCTTTCACTGTAAAGCGCTCGGGAGACTTCCAACCCGTCGCGAGCAGTGCACTGATATCGGCACGCGCCACCGTCATTACCTGAGCGCCGTCGGCAGCACGAAGTGTCGTGACAGGAGGTGCGTCGACTCGTGAGAACGTATCGACGAAGTACTTGCCGTCACGCGACGCCTGCACCGTATGATCGGCGTCCTCTGGCGTCAGCAACTGCAAGCGCGATCCGTCGAGTTTGACCCGATACAGGTGGCGATAATAAGGATCGCGACCGGCTTCTCGGCCAGCGCCGAGGAAGTAAATCCATTGACCTCGCCCGTCGACGTGCACGATTTCACGAACCAGCCAATCGCCGGACGTGATGGCGTTCTTGATGGCACCGGTCGCGATGTCGACGCGATACAAATGATTCCAGCCCGAGCTCTCGGACACCCAGATCAGCTCATTGCGCCCGGGGACCAAACGCATCATCGCCGCCGCCCCACGGTCTCGATAAGTCGCGCTGCGCTCTTGGAGCAACACCCGACTCTTCCCGGTGGTCGCGTCAGCAGCGTACAGATCCACCTGCTTACTGCCGCGCTCTTCGGAGCTGAAGAACACCGAAGCGCTATCAGCACTCCACAGGATCGGAAACTCTGTTAGCGACAGCGGCGTGGGCAACTGCAAAGCCGGAGCATCCAGAACGATCCGACGCCGAGTTTCCAGATCGAAAATCATCAACTCAGCGCGCGGCACATGCGCATCGCCAGCCAAGGCGTAGTGATAGCTGTGCAGTACCGGCGCACCTCCCGGCACATCCTGCAACAGATGCATGCGACGAACCTCGCGCATATCCAACCGATACGTGAGGATCTTTTTCGAGTCGGGCGAGAACAGCACCACTGGCGGTGACGGCAGTCCACGCGAGCGGTCGCTGATCGTGGTTCGTTTCAGCTCCGAGCCATCGGCGTAACCGTAGTCCTCGACACCGTCATCGGTCAGCGCGAACTCCGTGCCGCTCGCGGCGTCCGTCAAGATTAGATTGAATTCGCGAAGATCGAGCAGCCATCGGCCGTCGGCAGATCGCACCTGATTGACGGGCGGCGAGGCCTTGCCGTCCACCGGCGAACATACATATGTATCGAGCGTGCATCCTGCCGCCTTGCCCTGATAGCCGACCTGCAGTGTTCGGCCGTCCTTTGACCAGCTCAGCCGATCGAACGGCAGCTGCTTCGGGTCGAGGCGCACCCCGACCAGCGACGACAACGCACTGGCGAGGCGTTCATGATCGAAAGCAGGCGCCTGCGACTGTCGACGCGCATCGACGCGTTGAAAGATGTGACCATCGACCGTCTGACTGCGATACCAAAAGGTGTCGGGCCCGGTCCAAGTGGGCGTTATCTTTTCGTTCAGCACCAGCTTGCGAGCATGCCACGCGAGGTAGCTCTCAGCGCGCCGGTAGTTCTCCAACATGTCCGCACTGCTGGAAACGGCTGCCGCCAACAGAGCGAGCGCCAACGCGGCGCAGGTCATGCGATTCTTCATTCGGTGGTATCGGCTCGGAGGTGTCGTTCGAAAAACTCGTAGACGCGCGCCATCGGGAACGAGCGCAAGTCGCCGTGCGTGGCGCCGGGAATCAGTTGAAATTCGGCATCGACGCCCTTGGCCAGCAGCCGGTGCCCGAGATCGATCACCGCTTCCACGTGGCCGGAGGTGTCGGCGTCGCCGATGGTGAACAGGATCGGTGCTCGCCAGTGTTCCAGGCTCGGCGACGATGCTTTGGCGAGGTCGTCGGCCAGCGAGCGTTCCGAGAGCGCGACGAACTCCGGTATGGCATCGCCGTCTTTCTTCAGCTCGACGATCCAGTCGGCGATACCGCTCATGTGCACGCCAGCTCGATAGTCTTGCGGCAGCTTGTCCAACGCCAGGCCGACCAGATGTCCGCCGTAGGAGTAACCCATGATGCCGATGGCGTTAGCGTTCACACGCGCATCAGCTTTCAAATGCCGAGCCAGCGCCGACAGATCCAACAACTCGCTGGCGCCTGTGGCGCCGCGCTCAGCCGGATATCGAAAGTCGAGCCCGAGCCCGGCGCTGCCCCGGTAGTTCATGAACACGACCACGTAGCCACGACTCACGGCGTACTGAGCGAAAGGCGTGTAGTCGCCATAACGATCGCCCGGAAGCACCCGACTGATTGGTCCGCCCTTGCATATGACGATGATGGGAAACCCTTCGCGAGGCGCGGGCCCGCGAGGCTGCATCTTCAAGTGATAGCTCGTGACTCCATCGCCAGCCGTCACAGTGAAAACGGTCGTGTCGACGAACTCGCGCCACACTGATTGATGTTCCTTGGCGACCGCCGCAGACGGCGTCAGTGCTCGAGTACTACCGTCCTGGCGCCGAACGACCCGGCGTAGCGGCATGCGGCCGCGCTCACTGGCGAAGTAAACAATGTCACCGGTAGACAGCATGCCCGGCAGTTGCTCGACGCTATCGCCTTTGGTGAGCTGCTCGAACCGGCCATCGGTCAACGACAAGCGCCACAGATGAGATCGGCCCAGATCTGAGTGATTGCTCTCGAACACCATGGTCTGATTCGCAGCATCCACGCGTGGCCGACCGATCTCTCCTTGGCCCGGTGTCAACAACGCAGCGACACCGCCTTTCGAAGAGACGGAATAAAGCAATGGCCAGCCGGTCTTCTCCCACGCAAAGACCAAGCGACCCTCGGCAGTCCACACCGGTGGAAACAACTTCGGCGGCACATAGCTACCGCGCCCTGCATCCGCACGCCATGCCGTTCGAAGTTGACGTGATCGGACGTTCCAGACTGCGATGCTCCACGGCACGGCCGCCGTCTTGTCGATGAAGCGATGTTCACGAACCCAATTGCCGGGCACGCGAATGAACGCCAGTTTTTGCCCGTCGGGTGACCAGGACGGCTTGCTGTCGCGGTGAATGGCAGGATCCAGATAAGTGACCTCCCCCGACTTGAAGTCGATAACGCCGACATAGCTTTGTCCCGCTTTTCGCTGGCTCACGAACGCGAGCCGCTGACCGTCCGCTGAAAAAGTAAACTCACTGAAGGACACGGAGTTGGCGTGCCGGTCGTCGTCGATGGCCAGCAGCCGTGAGCGCTGCAACCCATTCGGCGTGATCCGAGCACGAATGATCGTGCCTTTTTCGCTGACCACGAACGACTCGCTGTCAGGCGCAAACGTCGGCGCAGAGCGCGGTACGTCAGCGCCGCTCGCCAGCTGCGTCGCCTGGCCAGTCTCAGTATTGGCTCGCCAAAGCTCTCGCTCGCCTCCTGGCCGCGCACGGACGTAGAGCACCGAGACGCCGTCGGGCAACGCGAACATGTCGACGATTCGAACGTCATCACCATGCTTGGTCAGCTGGCGCGGCTCGAACTCAGGCGCCAGAGCGACCCACAACTCGCTGCGTTCGTTCCAGAGAACATAGCGGCCTTGAGTCGAAGTCAAAGTTTCAGTGGCGTAGTCGGCCCAAGCACCGATGGCCGACTCATAGGCATCGATGGACTGCTGCAGAGTGAATCGCTCCGGCGGCACCGCTGCCGTCGCGGCGGAACCGATCAGGACGGCAGCACAGAGCCAACGCGAGACCCTCACGGCGTGGTCACCGTCGTCTTTGGTTGCTTCAAGCGCCGCTCGAAGAAATCCAAAGCCGCGTCTGCTCGTGCACGCAACATCGCATGCGTGGCTGGACTGTGCGTGCCATTGGGTTCGACCCAAGACTCCACCGGAATCTGTCGTTCCCGCAGGAGATATCCCAACTGGGAGGCTTCTTGGATCCACCCCGCCTGATCGTCCCCGCCAGCAATGAACAAGATCGGCGCACGCCAACCAGACAGATCAGCCATGGCAGACGATTTGTAAGCCAACTCCTCCAACTCCAGGCGCTTGGTCAAACGAAACGGCAACGGCGCACCGCCGGCATCGAGCTCCAACTCCATCTGCCAATCCGTGACGCCGACGATGCTGACGCCGGCTGCAAATAGCTTCGGCGCACGCGCCAACGCCGCCGTGGTCAGATACCCGCCATACGACAAACCAAAGATGCCAATGCGATCGCTTGCAACTTCCGGCAACGCTCGCAAGTACTCGCCTGCCGCGACAATGTCCGCAAGGTCGGTGCCGCCAGCCGCGCCATAGCCTTGCGCTTCTCTGAATTTGAGACCATATCCGAGGCCGCTGCGGAAATTGGGAACGATCACGGCGTAGCCGCTCATCACCAGCGACTCGACCAAGCCGGCCAGATGATTCGGCCGCAACGTTTGAATGGAGCGAGAGCCGCCGTGCGCGTACACCAACGCCGGCACTTTCCCTGAGCCCACCTTCTTGGGCCGATAAAGCAGCGAGCGAGACACCACACCATCCGCCGCTTTAACCTCGACGATCTCCGGCTCGGGCAGCTCCTTCGCAGGAAATTCCGACGGCGTGGCATTCGCGACCAGCGCTCGCGGCTTACCTTGAGCACCGATGAGCATGATCTGCCCCGGTTCGCGCGGCGTGTACGCGTCGACCGCCACCGCACCGTTATCTAGAAGCGCCGGCGGAGCGAAGTACGCCGTGACGCCATAGCCCGCCAACAGTTCTTTAGGCTTGCCACCAGCGACCGGAACGCTAAACAAGTCGTAACGTTCGCGCAGCTCGGTGTTCGCGTGATAGTAAAGCGTGCGCCCGTCACGAGCGATCGTGACCGCCGCGACCTCGCCCTCACCCGAAGTCACTGCACGTGGAACTCCCTCAGTACGTGAGAGACGATAGATGTGCGACCAGCCCGTCTTCTCCCACAGGAAAACCAACTCGTCATTACCCGACCAAAGCAATGCCTTGTAATAAGCAGCGCTGCCAGCCCCGCGGTCAGCAGTCCATCGAGTCGCAACCTGCCACGTGCTGGTGTCCGCGATCATCAGGGACCAAGGCACTACGTCGGCTTTCTGATCGAAGCGATAGCTTTGCACCGGCTCGCTCGATCGCGTGAATGCCAGCCAGCGACCATCGGGCGACCACACCGGCGACGCGTCTTTATCGATGCTCGGAGCTAAGAAGCGGATCTGCCGAGTCGCAACGTCGAACACGCCGATCATGCTGAAGGCGCCACGGCCGTTGACGAACGCAAGGCGTTGGCCATCGGGAGACCAAGCAAGGCCGCCGATAGAACCACGAATAGTGAAGGCACGAATCGGTTGAATGGCTGCACCGGGCTTCGCCAACCACACGTCCCTACCTCGCGAGAAGGCCAGCGTGCTGCTATCCGGCGAGATCGCGAGATTGCCCGGTGTCGAGCCGCCGCCAGCAATTCGCTGCGGTTTGCCGTCGCTCAGGGCAACGACCCACAACGCACGCTCCTGCGGGTCGGCAAGATTCAGCGGATTATTGGCTTCGCCCGACGTGTTCGATGAACTGCCGCGCACATACGCCAGCCACGTTCCATTCGGCGCGAGCGTCAAGCCTCCAAGCAATTGTCCATCGTCGTCCGGATAACTCAGCAACACGCGCGGTGTGAGTCGCTCGCCCTCGGCGACCCACACACTCTGCACACCCCGCAATTCCCTGGTCCAAGTCAGTACCGGAGCCTCCTCGGCGGCTTGCAGCTCTCCCTGCTGCGGGTAGTTATCCAAGTAACGAGCGACGAGGTCAGTCGCCGCATGAGTCACGGACGCAAGCAATAGCGTACCGAGCAACGTCGCACGTCGCAGCACAGTGGAATCCCCCGGATGAAAACTAGAATTTTTTGACGAGCGACAGCTGATACGAACGTAGCAACAGATCGCCGAACGGACTGGTGTAGTACGTTACGCGCGCATCGAACGGCGGCTTCTCATCGAACACGTTCTTGATGTTCAAGCTCACCGTCGTATCCGCCAGCAGCGAGTCATACCAAGAGCCGCCGCCCGGGGCGAGCGAGTCCGTGGAATAGGCCAGCAGAAAATCATGATAGGTCTGGTTAGGAATCTCGTACGCTCCCTGCGCCAGAATGTATGCACCATTGGCCGCGCGATCCTGCGGGTAGCTGCCGTAGTGCGTGACATCCCATCCCGTCAGCCAATTGTGAAACGCCCACGAGATGCCGACGTTGCCACGGAACTGCAGCGGCGCGTTGCGACCGCCAACCTGGCCCACGATATCTTCCAACCCCGCCACCGGACTGCTCTGGATTTTGTAGTGATCGATGTAGGTCGCTTGGGCGGAGAAGTTGAACGTGCCCCAGTTATCCGTCTGTTTGCGATAGCTGACGCCAAAATCGTAGCCGTCGGTTTCACCGCGATTCGCATTGACCAAGGTCGAGTCGACTTCAGTGATCGCACCGACACCGTACGGATCGCCAGGCGCCACCGGGCCGCGAGTGATTCGTCCGGGGAACAGCGATTCCAGATTCACGATCTGCTGACCGGTGATGGTCAGGAACACGTTCTCGAGCTTGATGCGATACCACTGCACGCTCAGGCGCAGCCCGTCCACCCAGTGAGGCTCGAAGATCAGGCCGACATCGATGCTCTCCGACTCCTGCGGCTGCAGACTGGGATTACCACCCGAGCGGCTGCGCACGCTGGTGTTGGTATTACCGCGCAATGGATCGATCACATTCAGATTCGAAGCAGCCAACGTTCCCGGCAGCAACTGCGCATAGGTCGGTGGCAGGAACGCCGTGCTGAAGCTTGCTCGCAGCATCAGATCGTCCACCGGCTTGTAGCGCAAGCCCACCATGCCTTTGGTCTCCGTGTACTCAGTGGAGTTACGGACGACCGGCACGTTGGTGGCAACCAAGGATGCCGGCGAGGTGTATTGGAACGCGGTGTTGGAACTCACGTCGTAGCGCTCCATTCGTCCCGCCAACTGCAAGGCCAGATCCGCAAGACCTGGCAAAGCATTGCGCGAGGAAAAGAAGGGAATGGACGTTTCCAGATACAAACTATCGATCGTCTGCTTCTGATCCAGATAGACCTGGGTTTCGCTGTTCGCCGGATAGTTATCGAACACACGCAGGAAGTCGCCTTCATCCACGCTGTCGATACGGCGCTCGATGCCAATAGCGACCGTAGGCGCACCGGCCGGCATGTTCCACAATGGACCCGCCAAACGAATGGCGAAATCTTCGAGCTTGGAAGGTCCCGAGAAACCGAAAGTGCCCAGGTACTGACTCAAGTCCACCTGATTGCCGACCACGTCTTGCAATAGATTGAGCGCGCCGGAGTTCAGATCGGTAGTGAGCGGGCCGCGATTGTTGTAGTTCCTGGAACGATAACTGTAGTCGGCAAGGTTGTAGGTGTAGTCAGCCTCCGCGCTCCATTCATGCGGCAGACTCGCGACCACGCCGGCCACGAAACGCCGCGTCAAGCTCTCAGTCTTGTACGGAAAGGCGTAGTCGGACGGAAAGCTGATGCGTACGTTCTGCTGGAACGGATTCGTGGGCGCGTTGGCCGGAATGACCACCGTATCGCTGAAGGGCGACGTGGTCGCTTCGGTTCGATTGCGGCCGTAGAAATATTCCGCGAATACATCCAGCCAATCGGTCATCTTTCTACGCGCGGAGAACATGAACGACTGCGCTTCAGGCGCCGAGCCCAAAGGCGCGAGATCGCCGTAAAGGTTATTGCCAGTGTGCGGCGGCGTGGTGTTGACCTGACCGGCGTTGGCGACCAGCAAGCGCGGATCGGAGCCGGGCCCATAGCCCACCGGAATGTAAGTGATGGGTGAATTGAGCGGCGTGCCGTCGTCGAGTGTCAGGTTGGCGCCGGTCGCGGACACGATGTTCGGCGTACTGCCGAGCAGATACGGCGAGGTATTCGTGCTGAGCAAGGAGGGATTGTTACGACGAACCCGATTCATGTAAGCCTGAACCAGATCGTTGCGATCCTCGCGTCGCAGATAATCCGAGTCGGACAACTGCCCGCTCACCACCAGCTGCGTGCGACCTTCCTCGAGCGATAAACCATAAGTGCCCGACACCATGCGTCGTGGCGCACTGGCGTCGAAAGGGTTCTCGTAACGCACGCGCATTTCGCCGCCGTCAAATGAATCCTTGAGCACAACGTTCACCATGCCGCCGACCGCAGCACCGCCATAGATGGCGGACGCCGACGTAGGCAGAGTTTCGATGCGCTCCACTGCCGACAGCGGAATGCCGTTAACGTCCGGCTGACCGTGCACGCCGAAGACGTTCGGGCCTGCAGTCCGGCGGCCGTTGATCAGAATCAACGTTTGATTCGCGCCGAGGCCACGCAGATTGATGGAGCTCGCGTTGCCGCTGGTATTGGGCGCTGTGCGACTGGCGACCGACGCCGTCGTGTTCATCGATAGGTTGCGCTTGAGAAAGTCCTCGACGTTGACGGCCGACGATTGCTCAATATCAGCCGCGCGAAAAATGTAGTACGGCTGCACATCGTTTTCGGTACGGATGATGTCGACGTTCTTATCGGTGAACGGCCGCTTGCGCAGCACCAGCACTTCGGCGATGTCTTCTTCACGGCTGATCGAGCCCTTCTGCTCCGAGCCTGGTGCCGAAGCAGATTCGGGATCAGCAGCGGTCTCGACGCGTTGACTCGCAAGACGGATGGCATCAGCCGACGCCGCCGGCTGCGTAAGAGACGCACCAGCGGAAACCGCAGCTGTCTCGACCTTACGCACCACCACGATGTTGTTACGCGTAAAGGAGAATTCGAGATTCGTTCCTCGCAGCAACTCGGCCAGCGCAGCGCGCGCCGACAGCGTTCCATTCACGCCACTGGTGCGCGTTTGACCGACGTCGCTTTCGGTGAAGATCAGTTGCATGCCCGACTGGGCCGCAAAAGCTTTGAGCGCGGTGGAAATCGACTGAGGTGCGATTTCGTAGCTTCGTTGCGGATTGTCTTCGGCTCTTACGCTCTGGACCGCGCAACCCAGCGCAATTACTGCAGCCGCTTGCACCTGCCAGGTGTGTAATAGCCGGCGCACGTCGGTGCGCAGACATCGAGATGAAACATCAACAGTCGCCGATCGATCGTTGCCCATTGCGCGCCCTTCTGGTTGTGTATTGGCCTGCAAGGATTCAAAGCTCCCTGCCAATGTTGACAACCGAAAAGGATCACCCCTCACAACTATTCGTTCGGCACACTCAACACCAGCGTGCCATCGGTGCTGCGCTCGATGTCGACGCGGAAGTACGCTTGCAAGCCTTCCGCGAACAATTCGTTCTTACCGGCTTCGAACGTGCCGCTGATGCGCGCACTCTGCAGCTGCGGAGCTCGCAGCACGATTTTGTCACGTGAATAGCGATTGGCTTCGACGATCGCTTCGCTCAGCGGCGTATCGCTGAAG
>NZ_JAEUPY010000145.1 GCF_016790065.1 Steroidobacter sp. | reverse complement strand
CTCGCAGCGGCGATCGCAATCATGTCGGCGGCGGGCCTGCCGACACTCGCCTCGGCTTCCGAGCCGCCGAAGGCGCGCGAGATCGAGCAACGCGTTGAAGTCCTGTTGAAACAAATGACCCCCGAGGAAAAAATAGACCTCCTCGGCGGCGTGAATCTATTCGACGTTCGCGGCGTGCCGCGTATCGGCGTGCCACCGATGGCGACAGCTGATGGCTTCTTCGGCGTCCGAAGATGGTCGCGCTCCAACGTGATGCCAGGCGGTATCGCTTTAGCCGCTACCTGGAACACAGCACTAGCAAATCAATTCGGCACTCAAATCGGCCGAGACGCCCGCGCACGCGGCGTGCATTTCTACTTGGCGCCGGGCGTGAATATCTACCGCTCACCGCTGAACGGCCGCAACTTCGAATACCTGGGCGAAGATCCATTCCTAGCCGCTCGCATCGCCGTTCCCTTCATCGAAGGGGTGCAAAGCCAAGGTGTAGCCGCAACCGTCAAACACTACTTCGGCAACAACTCCGAATTCGCTCGTCACTCCACCGACTCGGTCATCGACGAACGCACGGCCCGTGAAATCTATCTCCCGGTCTTCGAAGCCGCAGTGAAGGAAGCAAACGTCGCTGCGGTGATGGGCAGCTACGGCCTGGTCAACGGCGAGCACATGTCTCAAAGCCGTTACTACAACGTCGAGGTGCTCAAAGCAGAATGGGGCTTCGATGGCGTGCTCATGTCCGACTGGGATGCAACCTATGACACGCTCGGTGCCGCGAACGGCGGTCTGGATCTGGAAATGCCCTCGGGCAAGTTCCTGAACCGCTCGGCACTGACGCCGCTGGTAAAGGAAGGCAAAGTCAAACAAGCCACGCTGGATGACAAAGTCCGGCGCATCTTAAGAACAGCCGCTCGCTTGGGCTGGCTCGACCGACCGCAACTCGATCCCACCATTCCTCGCTACAACGCCGCGGGCCGCGAAGTAGCTCTACAAACGGCACGCGAAGGCATCGTGCTGCTGAAGAACCAAAACAACGTACTGCCGTTGGATAAAACCAAGATCCGCACCATCGCGGTCATCGGTCCAAACGGCTACCCGAACGTGCTTCACGGCGGCGGCAGCGTGACGGTGGTGCCATTCCACTCGACCAGTTTGTTTGAAGGTCTCTCACAGGACCTAGGCACCAAAGTCGACGTTCATTATCTGCGCGGCATCCTCGACTACACGCGTGCAGCCAACGCAACCAAATTGCAAACGGCCGCGACCGGCGGCAAGCGCGGCGTGAACGTTGAGGTCTTCGACAATATCGAATTGACCGGCTCACCGACCGCCACACGCGTGGATCGCGCCATCAATCAAGGCGCGCCGCTGGACTTCACTACCTTCGCGACCGGCGAAACGGATCCGGACTTCGCGGCCATGGCCTCATCCAAACGTCTATCCACGCGCTGGACCGCGTACTTCACACCCGAGCAAGCGGGCGAGCACGACCTATTCGTGCAGCTCGGCGGCTTTGCTCGCGTTTACGGCAGCCGCTTGTACATCGACGACAAGCTGATCGCGGACCATTGGAACAGCAAACACGTCGCCATCGATCAGCACCGGCTCAACTTCGAAGCGCGACCGTACAAGATCGTGCTCGAGCATCGCACTCAAACCGGTGGCCTCGACGGCCCGACGCCCTTCGTTCGGCTCGGCATCGTGCAAGCAGGGAAGTGGGTCGACCCGGTAGTAACCGCGGTAGCCGCGAAAGTGGACGCCGTCGTGATTGCAGCGGGCTTCGACGGCAGCAGCGAAACCGAAGATTGGGATCGCGGCTTCGCCTTGCCGCCGGGCCAGAACGAATTGATCCAAGCGGTCGCCACCGCCAATCCAAAGACAGTGGTTGCCATCACTGCCGGCGGCGCCGTCGACATGCCTTGGCTCGAGCGCGTTCCCGGCCTGGTGCAGGCGTGGTATCTCGGTCAGGAAGGCGGCACGGCGCTGGCTGATGTATTGCTCGGCAACGTCAATCCTTCGGGCCATCTGCCGGCCACCTTCGAGCGGCGCGTTCAGGACAATCCGACCTTCAATAGTTATTACCCGGCCGCCGGCCAGCGCGATGTGAGCTATGCCGAAGGCTTGTTCGTCGGCTATCGCGGCTACGAGAAGCAAGGCACCCAGCCGCAGTTCGCTTTCGGGCACGGCCTGTCGTACACCACGTTCAAGTTCGGCGATCTCGCCGTGAAGCCTGCGACCGAGGCCGGCAAACTGTGCAATGTTTCTTTTGTCGTGACCAACACTGGCCAGCGTGCCGGCGCCGTGGTCTCACAGCTCTATGTAGGCGACCCGCAAGCCAGCGTGCCGAGACCGGCCAAGGAGCTGAAGGGATTTGCCAAGGTCAGTCTGCAACCTGGCGAATCGCGCACCGTCACGATTGCGCTGGATGCTCGCGCGTTTGCGTTTTACGACCTGGCCAAGGAACAATGGCGCGCCGAGGCGGGCGCGTTCCAAATATTGGTGGGCGACTCGTCCGATAACATTGCGTTGCGCGGCGAGTGGACGTTAGCGCGCGACGTGACCGCAGCCAGGTTGGGGAAATAACATGCGAGCATTGCAGTGTCTGGTCGCGACCGCGATCGTGAGCCTGACTTGGTCAGCGCAAGCCAGCACCAAGCCCGAGCAGGCGCGCATCGACAGCGGCGAACTGGCCGGCGTCGTTGCTGACGACATCGTTTCTTTCAAAGGCATTCCCTACGCAGCGCCGCCGGTGGGCAAGCTGCGCTGGCGTGCTCCTCAACCGGTCGCCGCATGGCGCGGTGTGCGCAAGGCAGATCAAGTCGGCGCCTTGTGCAGTCAGAAGATCAATACCACCGACAACGGCGTCGGTCCGCCGCCCGCCAGCGAAGACTGTTTGACGCTGAACGTGTTTGCTCCGACCGTGAGGCCGAAGCAGTTGTTGCCGGTGATGTTCTGGATTCACGGCGGCGGTTTCGTCAACGGCTCAGGCACGGCGGCGCTCTATGACGGCACCGAACTGGCCAAGCAAGGCGTGGTGGTGGTCACCATCAACTATCGCTTGGGTCGCCTGGGTTTCTTCGCCCATCCGGCACTGGTGAAAGAGGCGCCGAAAGAGCTGCAAGGCAACTATGCGTTGCTGGACCAGATCGCGGCACTCCATTGGGTCAAGCGGAACATCGCGGCGTTCGGCGGCGATGCTGGCAACGTGACCATCTTCGGCGAGTCCGCCGGTGGCGCGGCGGTGAATGCGTTGATGATTGCTCCACCGGCGCGCGGCCTGTTTCATAAAGCGATATCGCAGTCGGGCCTGGGGCGTGATCGGCGCTTGTTCCTGGATCGCAAAGCGCCGGACGGTCGGGCCTCGGCTCTCGAAGAAGGGGCCAAGTTCGCGGCCAAGCTCGGCGTGGCGAATGGCGATCTGGCTGCGCTCCGTGCACTTTCGGCAGAAACCATCGTGAATGCCACCGAGCAGTTCGCCGAGACCAATCCCATCATCGACGGCAAGCTGTTGCTGGAAAACGTGGATGTGGCGTTCGCGGCCGGCCGGCAGGCGCCGGTACCGTATCTCGCCGGCAGTAACGCGTTGGAGTTCGCGTTCTATTCCGAGTCGTTGCCCGGCGCATTGGGCGAAGCGATGCGCTTCCCGGCCGAGCAACGAGCGCAACTGGTAAGCGCCTACGGCGGTGAGGACAACTTCAAGGCCAATGTGTTGAGCGACGTGTTGTTCACCGAAGCGGCGCGCGAGCTGACTCGGTTGCATGCCAAGGCCAAGCATCCCGCTTATCTGTATCGCTTCTCGGTGCTTTCCGAGCACGCGCCGCCGACGGTGAAGGCAACGCCCCATGCGCAGGAGCGCCAACATGTCTTCAAGACCTTGGAGACCTCGCCCTGGAAGACCGATGCCAACGACGAGCGCGCCGCCAATCTGATCAGTGCATATTGGGTGGCGTTCGCCAAGACCGGCAATCCCAACGGCGGCGGGCGTCCGGAGTGGCCGCTGGCGAGCGGCGATAACCGCGTGTTCGAGTTCGGCAATGGCGGTCCGATTGTCACACAACAGCCGCACGCGGCCGCTTTGGATTTGATCGCGAAACGCTACTAAAACGCCTCGGGTCGCAACTTCTATGCGTTAGGTGCTGCCAGTCGCGCAATTCTGGGCTATATACTCTCCGCCGCCTTGCTAACAGCAAAGTGGATCGGACGCTTGCGAACCATAGTAGTAACCCGCTATGTCACGCCTTTGCGCGAAGGCGGCTCCGTGCCGGCCATCGTCGAAGCCGATGACGACGGCATGTATGTCATCAAGTTTCGTGGTGCGGGCCAGGGGCCCAAAGCGCTAATCGCCGAATTGGTGGCGGGCGAACTCGGCCGTGCCGCCGGCTTGCCCATCCCCGAGATCGTGTTGATCGAACTCGATCCCGATCTGGCGCGCACCGAACCGGACGTCGAGATTCAGGAACTGATCCGCGCCAGTGCCGGGCTCAACGTGGCGCTCGACTATCTGCCGGGCGCGATCACCTTCGACCCGGTGGTGTTCCATCCGGACGCGGCCCTGGCCTCCAAGATCGTCTGGTTCGACGCCTTCGTCACCAACGTGGATCGCACGGCCCGCAACACCAACATGCTGGTGTGGCATCGCCAGTTGCGCCTCATCGACCACGGCGCCGCTTTGTACTTCCATCATTCCTGGGCGCAGTATCTGGAGCGCAGCCGGGATGCGTTCCCGATGATTCGCGATCATGTGCTGTTGCCGTTCGCCACCTCGTTGGAGCAAGCGCACGAGTTCATGCTTGCGCGCATCACGCCCGAGATCGTTCGTAACATCGTGGCGTTGATTCCGGATGCGTTGTTACGCGGCGATGTGACGTTTTCGAGCGCCGCCGAGTATCGAGATGCTTATGCCGAATATCTGTTGCGACGCTTGCAGTCGCCACATCTGTTTTTCGACGAGGTGAAGCGTGCGCGCTCCGTGCTCGTATGACTACGCCATCATTCGTGTCGTCCCTCGGGTCGAACGCGAAGAATTCATCAACGCCGGCGTGATCGTGTCGTGCCCGGCGTTGGAATATCTGGCCGCGCGCATCGAGCTGGATGAAAGCCGCTTGCGTGCCATCGCCCCGGACATCGATCTGGACACGGTGCGTGAGAATTTGGGCAGCATTCCGGCCATCTGCGCCGGCACCGGGCCCATCGGGCGGCTCACGCCGAGGGAGCGTTTCCACTGGCTGGTCGCTCCCCGCAGCACCATGATCCAGACCTCTTCGGTGCACACCGGCCGCAGCGACGATCCGTCCCGGTTGCTGGAGCAACTGCTGCAGAAAATGGTGCGCTCGGCCGGGCCTCGCTGAGCCTCGGACGGAACCCTGGACTGAGCGGACTACGGATTGTCATAAGCGGCCCCGGCTTTTCAAATGGGCCGGAAATGGCCCATAAATGGCGTTGAAAAGGCTGTGAATTTCACTGTTTCCAGCGGATTGGCCGCTGGATGTGTAAACTCCCGCGCCTTTCCGTAAGTTCGCGCCCGCGAAGTCCGAGGTTTTCCTTGCCCGCTCCTTCCGATCAGACCCCGGGCGAAAGCCCTGCTTTTAGCGATCTCGCCCTGAATGAGGCGGTGCTGAAGGCGCTGCAGGACGTGGGCTACGAGTCGCCTTCGCCCATCCAGGCCGCCACCATTCCGCATCTTTTGGCCGGCAGCGACGTGGTCGGCCAGGCCCAGACCGGCACCGGCAAAACGGCCGCATTCGCCCTGCCCATCCTGTCCAAGATCGATGTCCGCGAGGCCGTGCCTCAGGCGCTGGTGCTCGTGCCGACCCGCGAACTGGCGATTCAGGTGGCGGAGGCGTTCCAGCGCTACGCCACTTATATGAAGGGATTTCACGTACTGCCGGTCTACGGCGGGCAGAGCTACACCCCGCAGCTCCAAAGTCTGCGTCGTGGCGTGCATGTCATCGTGGCGACCCCGGGCCGCGCCATGGATCACATCAAGCGCGGCACCCTGAATCTGTCGTCCTTGAAGCATCTGGTGCTGGACGAGGCGGATGAGATGTTGCGCATGGGATTCATCGACGATGTCGAATGGATCCTGGAACAGATTCCCGCCGAGCGACAGATCGCTCTGTTCTCGGCCACCATGCCCACCCAAGTACGGCGGATTGCGCAACAACACCTGCGTAATCCGGCTGAAGTCACCATCAAGAGCAAGACGACCACTGCCAGCAAGATTCGGCAGCGTTATCTGATCGTCGGCAGCATGCACGCCAAGCTCGATGCGCTGACGCGCATTCTCGAAGCCGAGTCGTTCGACGCGATGATCGTGTTCGCGCGTACCAAGATTGCGACCGAAGAGTTGGCGCAGAAGTTGGCAGCACGTGGTTTTGCGGTTGAAGCGCTCAACGGCGACATCGCTCAGGTACAGCGTGAGCGGACCATTGCGCGCTTGAAGTCTGGGCAGATCGATATCGTCGTCGCGACTGACGTCGCCGCGCGTGGCTTGGATGTGGAGCGCGTTAGTCACGTTGTGAACTTCGATGTTCCTTACGACCCGGAGTCGTATGTTCATCGCATTGGTCGCACGGGGCGGGCGGGTCGTAGTGGCGAGGCGATTCTTTTTATCGCGCCTCGCGAACGGAACATGCTTCGCGTCATCGAGCGTACTACTCGGCAAGACATCGAGCAGATGCAGGTGCCGTCGGTTGAGGATGTGAATGAGCGTCGGGTCGCCCGTTTCAACGAGAAACTGGCGTCGGCTATCGAGACCAATGCCGGCCAGGCGTTTTTGCCGCTGATCGAGAGTTATGAGCGGGACAATAATGTGTCTGCTCTGGAGATTGCCGCTGCGCTGGCCAGCATCGCGCAGGGCGCTACGCCGCTGTTGCTCGAGCCGGGGCAGGGGCGGTCGTTCGATAGAGAGGCTTCTTTCGATGACTCTCGCTCGCGTCGTGATCGCTCGCCCCGCCCGGAGCGCGGTGCCTGGTCCGAACAGTCGTCGGGCGCTGGTCGGTCGGAACAATCAGAGCGTCCTTCACGTGGCCCTCGCTCGGAGCGATCAGAGCGCCCGGCGCGTGGCGCCTGGTCGGAACAATCGGAACGCGGTCCTCGCTCGGAGCGAGCTGAATACCCTGCGAGCGGCGCTCGGACTGAGCAATCGGAACGCCCCGCGCGTGGTGCTTGGTCAGAGCAGTCTGAGCGTCCCTCGCGTGGCACTCGGTATGAGAAGTCGGAACGTCCGTCGCGTGGCGCTGAGCGGTCTGACCGTCCGGCTCGCGCTGCGTGGAAACCTTCCGATGGATCCGAACCGGCCGGACGGTCGGAGTCGGGTGCTCCGGATTTCACATCGTCTGAACAGTCAGATGTCACATCGCCGCCGCAGCCGCGGCCGCTGAATCGTCGCGAGCGCAGAGCGCTGGAATTCGCACAGCGCGAAGGCCAAGCGCCAGCTGCAGAAGGAGAGGCCGCAC
>NZ_JAEUPY010000136.1 GCF_016790065.1 Steroidobacter sp. | reverse complement strand
CATCCGCGAACAGCGTCATCGCCTCGGGGAACGAGGTAGACAGCGTTTTCAAAGACAGCTGCACCGAATCGGCATCGGCGCTCACTTTGAGCGAGGCACCGAGCTTGCCGAGTGCCTGAGACAGCTGGGTTCCAGTGAGTTTGTCCGTGCCCGCCAGTGACAGGTCCATGACCAGCGTTTCGATGCCGACTGGAAAAGCCTGCTGCGCCCCGCTCGCGGCAATGGGAATCAGAAGATTGACCGTGACCTCGGGGGCATCCTGCCGCTGGGCAAACAGCACCTGCGCTCCATTGGACAATGCCGTGCGCTCGAACTTCGGTGGCTGTACCTCAGCGAAATTCACTGCAGGCATGCCTGCCTTGCGATCCACGTCATGACTCGCAGCCGCGAGCTGCGCTCTGGGCAGCATGACCAGCGTGTAGTTACCCTTCTGCAGCCAACGCTGACCCGCCGCCGCCAGATCACCCGGCTTGGCATTCTTCAGTCGCTCGAAAGAAATCTTCCAGGCATCGGCATTGCCAAGAAACAATTCATACTTGCCGAGCAGATGCGCCTTGGCGCTGGTGCTTTGGATGGAGCTGACCATCTCTGCAAGCTTCGACATGCGCGCGGCTTGCAGCTCATCGGCTGACGGCCCTTCCTTGAGCATGCGTGCCAGTTCTTCTTCCAAGAGGCGCTCGACGCGCGCCAGATCGATGCCAGGCATCGCAGTCAAGCGCAGCGTGACCTGGCTACCGATCTCGTTCTTACGGACATCTATGGCGAACTCGTTCGCCAGCTTCTGCTCGACGATCAGTCGCTGACTCAAGCGTGAACTCGGCTGACTCAAAATCGCCGCCAGCAGTTCGAGATAGTCGGCGTCGGCCGCCCCCAAGCCCGCATTGGGAATGCTCCAGACGCGAGCCAGCGCGGCAGTGGCGAGTTCGCTGTCGTACGCTACATCGCGTCGATTGCCTGGCATCGGCTCGCTCCATCGATTGACCCGAGTGGTCGACATGCCAGGCGGTAGCGCTCCGAAGTAGCGTTCGACCTTGCTCTTGGCTTCGGCAGCGGTCACATCGCCGGAGAGCACCAACACCGCATTCGATGGCGTGTACCACTTCCGAAACCACTGCTTGACTCCGTCGAGCGTCACCGAGTCGAGATCCTCCTCGGTGCCGATGTACAGGTGCGAGTACGGATGTCCCGGCGGCCAGATGGCTTGGAGCAGGCGCGCCGCGTTCCGGCCGTAAGGATTGGTGCCGATCTTGTGCCAAGGAGTGTTCTCGATCGAACGCCGCTCGTTGTGCACGACGCCGCGCTGCTCATCGAGCTTGGCTTGATCGATGGCGCCCAGCAGGTATCCCATGCGATCGGACTCCAGCCACAGAATGGCGTCCAATGCACCGCTCGCGACCGTCTCGAAATAATGAGTGCGATCCACGTAAGCCATGCCGTTGACCGTCCCAGCACTCGCCCCGAGCGGCAGCAAGGCGTCGAACATATCGTGGTCGTGATGCTCGCTGCCACGAAACATCAGATGCTCGAACAGATGGGATATGCCGGTGACGCCCGGCGGTTCGTCGCCGGTGCCAACGCGATAGTTGATGTCCACGGAGACCTGTGCGGTCTTGTGGTCTTCATGCACGAGCAGCGTGAGACCATTCGCCAGCACATGTTTGGTGTAAGGAATGTCCAGCTGAGGCAGCTCGATCTGTCGGGCTGCAGCCGCATTCGAGACCGAGCTGGCCAACAAACCTAGCGGCAGCGCCAGGGTCAGGAGCCAGCGTTGGCCCCTGACCGTATCCATGAAGTGTCGCATGGTATCGGTTACCACTTGCCTCGAATGGAAAGCGTGTAGCTGCGCGGCAAGCCGTACCAGTTACCCGCCGACGTAGTCCCCACCGTCGAGTAGTAGGTCTTGTCGAAGATGTTGTCCAAGTTCAACGACGCCGACCAGGTCTGGTTGATCAGATACTCGGCGCGCGCACTGAAGATCGAGTAGCCGCCTTGCGAGAACTCGAACGGCACGAACGCAACGACCGCCCCCGAGCCATCCAACTGTGCCGCCGTACCCGTGCGGTAGTTGCCGCTTTGCGCGTTGACGCCGCCGCTGACTTTCAATCGTGCCAGGCTGCCGTCGAATTGATACGTGCTCCACAGCTTGAACAAATGTTTCGGAGTTCTGGGCATGTAGGCGCCGACCGAACTGGTGTAGCCGGACTTGTATTCGTTCTCGTTGAACGTGTAGCCCGCGAACACCCCCCAGCGATCGGTGATCCGCCCGTTGATCTCGGCATCCAGGCCGCGGCTCTCCACCACACCTTTGGCCAGATAACAGCAGGCGACGCCGAGCGCACCGCTTTGCGGCGGATAGCTCAGATCTTGAATCGCCTCGCCATTACGCTCGGTGCGATACACCGCGATCTGAGTGGCCGCACGGCCGCTACCGAGATCGCCTTTGATACCGAGCTCGATGGTTTCGCCGGTGATCGGATCCAGCGGCGAACCTGGAAACGGCCCGGAATGCATCGAAGCTTGCGAAGAGAAATTCTCCGCGTAGCTGCCGTAAGCGACCCAGCCTTTCGGCAGCTCGTAGGTCATGCCGATATACGGCGTCACCACTGCGCGATCTTCATAGTGCGTGTACGAATCGAAGGCGGGATACGCCGAGTTGTATTCGTAGTTGCTATAACGAGCGCCGCCGAGGATGCGCATGGCGTCGGTGGCCTGCAGGCTCAAGCTCACATAAGCGCCGCTCTGCTCGTTACCGAAGCTCGACGTCGAATCTGGCGTCGCTGCGCGGCTCGGCGCTGGATAAGCGCTCGGATCGAACGAGTACGGATTGATGTAATAGGCCGGCATGTTCCAGGACGGACCGTCGGTCTCGCTTTCCTGCCAGTCCGCGCCGAAGGCGACCTTGTGAGTGCGCCCGAACAGCTCGAAGCTGCCCTTGAGCGTGATGTCCATCACTTCCTGCACAGCCGTGCGCTGCGCGTTGGTGCCGTAAATTCGGCCGAGTCCGGTGGTCGGATCGATGGACGAGAACGAGTACAGGAACGCGAAGTCGCTGTCCTTGTGACTGCGCATCGCGTTCACGCGCAGCTGCCAGTGATCACCGATGCGTTGATCCAAGGTAGCGAACACTTCGCCGGTGTCGGTATCCGCTTTCGACCATTCCGACGTGAGACTCACCGAACGCGGCAGCCCCAAATCCCGGCCATCGTTATAACGCGGCAAGCCGAAACCGCCGATCGGGCTCAAGCTGCTGGTGTAGCTGCCGCCCAAGAACAGTTTGGTGCTGTCGGTCAGGTCAGCTTCCATCGCCAGATACAAGGCATCGCGTTGGCCGCGAATGACGTCATCTTGGAAGGACTCAGTACTCTCGCGCATGTAGACAGCGCGGCCACGCACGCGACCGTCCATTGCCATCGAACCCGACAGATCGAGGTTGCCTCGATAAGAATTCCAACGCCCCGCCGACGCTTCGACGCTCAGCTGGGTTTTAGAGGTCGGGCGCTTGCGAACCAATTGAATAGTGCCGCCCGGATCGCCGTTGCCCGAGAACAATGCATCGCCGCCACGCAGGACTTCGATCTGTTCGTAGAACGCCAGGTCGATCTGCTGATCGTAACCGCCAGCGTTGATGCTGAGCGGCGAGCCGCCGTCCACCTGCACGTTGCGGATCTCGAAGCCGCGCGAGAAAAACTGAGTCGCGGTGGAGCTCTCTTTGGTCAACGTGATGCCGGTGGTTTGTGCCAGCGCCTCGTCCAGGCTATTCAAGTTCTGCTCGTCCAGTCGCTCCCGCGTAACCATGCTGATGGACTGCGGCCGCTCACGCAGCGTGTCGCCGAAACGCGAGCTCAGAATAGGATCGTCGATGGTGGTGCCTTTGACGATGACGGTCTCAACTTCTTGTACCGTCTTGTCGGTCGCAGCCGTGCGCTCCTCAGCTCCGCCGCCCAACGCAGTTCGACGCATCGAGCCCGCTGCCGCGATATCGGCCGCCGTGCCGATGGTCACGGTCTTGGCATTGACGAACTTGTAATGCAGGCCGGAATTTTCCAGCAACGCTTTGAGCGCCGACTCCGGCGTCAACGTACCGGCAACGCGCGGCGCCGTCAGCTTCAGCGCCACATCGGATTGAAACAACAATTGGTAGCCGGTTTGACGCGCAAATTCCGCCAACGCATCTTCCAGCGGTTGGCGCTCGATGCTGAAAGGCACCGCTTGAGTCTGTAGAGATTCGGCGGACGCCGGCCCGCACAGTAGCGCCGAGACAGCGCCCACCAAAATCATCGATCGCAGCTTCATAGACACTCCCCTAATGCGACGCTCTGCAGCTCGCGAAGTGCGGCCAGGCATCGTCTTGCTGATAGAGTGTGTGGCGTTTCAAAAGTCCGGAACGGCAGCACCGCCACCGAACCGCTGCCGGAACTCGATGCTGGAGGGCATTCCGGACTTTTCGCGAATAACACACTCTACAGGTGGGCCGAGGTTTTCCGGAACGAGGTTATGGGCCAGGGTATGGGCAAGTCCCCCCAGGAGTCAGGGTCGATTGCAGCGTTGGCGGCCGACGTATTCCGTCACTACGCCGCCGACCTGCAGCGCTTTTTGCGCCGGCGGCTGCGCGATCCGCAGAGTGCCGATGATGTCACGCAAGAGGTGTTCAGTCGCCTGGTGCGCGTACGTCAACCCGACCTGGTCAAGGATCCGCATGCCTACCTGTTCGGGATCGCATTCCATGTGATCCGCGAGCTGCGGCTGCAAGAGAACCGTCAGCCGGTGCATTACGACTCGCAGATTGCCGACCGCGCCGGCGAACAGCCCCCCGATCATGTCAGCCCCGATGAAATGGCGCTGCAGCTCGACACCCAACGACAGCTGCAACGTGCCTTGGCGGATCTGCCCGAGTTGCATCGGGCGTTGATTCTTTTGTGCAAGCGAGACGGTTTGACTTACGAGGAAGCGGCGAAAGCCACGGGCATTTCAGTCCACATGGTGGAGAAGCACTTGATTCAGGCGCGCGCCAAGCTTCTCTCGATGTTGTGGGATCTGTGAAGGAGCAGATGAATGCGCGACATTGACAAGCAGAAGCAGCTGGACAAGCTACTGGTCGAACAGAGCTCGGAGTTGCTCGAAGCTGCTAAGCGTGGCGGCAAGCGTGAGCGTCAGGCACTCGCCGATTGGCTGGGACAATCGCAGCGACATTTGCACACGTATCTGTTCATGGCCGCGCTGGATGAGGAGCTCAAGCACATCGATCCTGAGCGACTGATCGCCGTACCAGACGTGCTTGCCGGCGGCGCTACGCCGACACTGGTGCCATTCCCCTCGCCCACTCAGTCACCGGTTCGACGCACACCGCCTTGGAAATGGCTGGCCGCCGCGTTGGTATTGATCGCCCTCAGCACGCCGATTGCTCTGACTCTGCAGCAGCGCTACGGCGGATGGCAGCAGCTGACCACAGCGGCGGGCGAGCAGCGTGCCGTGCAGCTCAAGGACGGCTCGATCGTGCAACTCAACACTCGATCCCGCGTGCAGACCAAGATCACTGCGGACTCGCGCGAGATTCGTTTGTTGGCAGGTGAAGCGTTTTTCAAGGTCGCCAAGGATCCGTCTCGCCCGTTCAAGGTTCACACCTCAGACGCCACCATCATCGCTGTCGGCACTCAGTTCAACGTCTATCAACAAGATGGGCAGACCAAGGTCTCGGTGCTCGAAGGTCGCGTAAAAGTGTCGCCGCGGGATCCGGACTCAGCACCGGCACCCTCGCCCGCCGCTAAAGCTACGACCTCTAGCAAGGCCGGTTCGGTCGAAGCGCCACAGTCTGCGCAGACCGACGCAACGCTCTTGCTCGCGGCTGGTGATGAGGCGGAAGTTCGTCGGGGCAGTGCCGCCGAACGGCGCGAGGTCGCCGATGTGAATGCCAGCGCTGCGTGGGTACAGCGTCGCCTGGTGTTCAAGCAAGAGCCGTTGGCGAACGTGGTGATGCAGTTCAATCGCTATCGCGAGAAGCCCCAGTTCGTCGTAGAAGACGCTGAGTTGGCCACGCGCAGATACTCAGGCGTGTTCGATGTCGATGACCCGCAGTCGCTGGAAGATGTGCTGGCCACTCAGCGTGACGTGGTCATCGATGCTAAGGATGACATCGTCGCCATTCGCAAGCGACGTTAGAGCTTCACTCCACCACCACGTGACTCGAGAACAACGACGTCTCGGAGAGTCGCGTCGGCATGGTTTCGGCGGGTGGCGGCGAGAGTGATGCGGCACCCTGCGGCCAAGCATCGACGATTTCAGTCGCGTGGACTTCGATCTTGCCCAGTGAATCACTCTCGAATCGCAGGGTCAGTCCTTCTGGCCCTAACGCGTACGCCGTGAACCGAGCCCACTCCTCCGGTTTCGCGAACCACTCGGAACGCACCGGATGCCCATTCAACGTCACGTTGCGAACGGCGTTCGCAGCGCGCATATGGATGCTCAGCTGCCGACCGCCATTCTGGCCGGCGATTCGAATCGTTACCTGCGTGCCTGCTTGATCAGTCGTGTGATCCACAGTGATCGACGGCCCGACGGCGCCTGCTAGTTGTGTTTCGGCCAGCCACACTGGCTGCGGGAACAGCGGTGCGAAAACTTTCTTCTCAGGCTTCGCGCCATTGAGCTGCAGCGTGTTCAAGGACCAATCATCGGGCTGCGGCAGAGTGCTGGCGAAATAGTTGCGGCCACTCGTCACGTCGGCAAGGAAAAATGCTTCGCGCATCTCCGGCGCATCGATGCTCGGACTGCGATCCATGCGAGCGACGCCGACCAGCACGGCTCCTGCTACGAAGGCGAGGAAGCACATAGAAACAACGCTACGCACGGCGGGGAGCGACGTGCTCACTAAGGGGAACAGCACGACGACTCCGAGCGTGACGAACGGCGCTAAG
Source organism: Steroidobacter sp. (assembly GCF_016790065.1). Classification (GTDB taxonomy): domain Bacteria; phylum Pseudomonadota; class Gammaproteobacteria; order Steroidobacterales; family Steroidobacteraceae; genus Steroidobacter. The sequence goes on along the minus strand of NZ_JAEUPY010000136.1, from coordinate 1,449 downwards.
ACCAGAGGTAGCGTGGAGCCGATGGCGGCGAAGATGGTGGTCGACCAGTACGCCAGCTGAGCAAACACCACCACACCGATCAGACCGCTGATCCATAGCACGCGAGAGGAGCCCCCAAGCACGCCAGCCAGCTGCGTGTCAGACGCGACGTCAAGCGCATTGTCAGTCAGCTGCGCGTTGGAGGCATCCGTCTGCTCCGGCACCAGCAACAACATAACTACCGCGGCGACAACGCCGCCGAGCACCGGCCACATCAGCATGAACGCGCCGAGCGGTTCGAACCACTGAGCCACAACAGCCAGCAGCGCGAAGGTCGCGAGACTGCCCAACCAATAGCCCCACGCCGACGCCGGCCTGCGCAATGTCACGAAACCCAGAATGCTCACAAGCGCGGCAAGCACGATCGCCACCCAATCGACGCTGCCTGAAATGACACAAGCAATGCCCGTAACCACCCACGAAGCAATGACAACCCAGAGCCAGCCCGCACCTCGCAGTTGCGCAATCACCAACACCACCGCAACGGCGCCAGCAAGTAAACCCACACCAGCCAGCTCGATCGCGAATTGGCTGAGCAACGCATAGATCTGCGACACCGAGCCCGTAAGAATCCCTGCCCCAGCAGCACGCAGACACAGCGCAGTCGCAATCAGCAACAACAGCGGTGCACCGGCACCGCGAACCAAATCCAACGTTCGAGCAAGCTCCATACGACGAACTCGAACAATGGCGAACGCAATGAGTGCCACGACGACAAGCACCAACGCCCAGCCCACCCACACGGGATAGAGAATCAGCGTCTTGCCCAACACATCGAAATGCACCAGATCGGGCCCCGACGCGGGCAACTCAGTAGCGCTGGCCAGCGCTACAACAGCAGGCAGCACCTGCTCACCCATGTGCTGAAGGCTGCCAGCGTCCAGTCGCTCAGGCGTCGCCACCATCGTGTGATAAGCGAACTGATCTCCGATGAAAGCGAAGTTCAGGCCCGGCAAGCCACGGTCGATAGGAACCGTCAAGTCCGTGCCGTTGGGCATGCGTCGATACACGCTGCCCATCAACGAATTCGCAACCGGCGCCGGCGCGTTTACAGCCCATAGACGAACGAAGTCTCCAGCCAGCTCGCTGGTTTCAAACATCACGGCCCGGCCAGCAGTGCCGCGAGCTTCCATGTTCAACACCACGCCGACCTGACGGCTGAGCGGATCGCTCTCGAAGAAGCCGTTGGCACCAAGCAGCCCCACTTCTTCGCCGTCCGTAAACACAAAGATCACGCTGCGCTCGAGCGGACCCAGAGTCTTAATATGGGAGCGCAGATTCGCAGCCAACTCCAACGCAGTCGCCACACCTGCACTGTCGTCGCCGGCACCCGGCGAATTCGGCACCGTGTCGTAATGACTCATGACCACGATGGCGGGCAACTCAGGCGAGCGTCCAGGCAGCACCCCG
>NZ_JAEUPY010000112.1 GCF_016790065.1 Steroidobacter sp. | reverse complement strand
CCGCCTTCGATGGGCAGCGTGTAGAGATCACCGAGCAAATCGAAGAGCAGCGTGCGGCCGTCCGGTGAAACATCGATGGACATCCATGTTCCCTCCGACGTCGTAAACGATATCGCTCGCGTCGGTTGCGCGCCTTGCGCGTGGGACCAGCCAACGAACAGACAAAGGAATAGAGCTATCGCTGGATGGGCCGAGCGAGTCATGCGGAAACCTCGTGTCGAAGGAGTAGCGAGGCCGGCGCTGGCGCGGCCTCGCGTTATCAGAAGATCAGAAACGTTTGGTCAACGTCGCGTTCCAAACGCGCCCGAGCGGCGAGTAATTGGTCGAGTCGTAGTTGACATCGGTCGCGGTCAGATGCCGCATCAATGGCGGCTCGCGATTGAACACGTTGGTCACCGCAAGATTGATTCCGATCCCACCGACCATGGCGGACTGCAGCTGATAGTCGAATACCAGATCGACCGTGGTCCACGAAGCACCGGACAGCGTTGGTGCAATTCGCGTGTCCTTGACGCCGTCGATGTGCACGACATAGGACGCGACTGTCAGCGCATCACGCGACCACGAAGCGCCCAGGCGCGCCTTGAACTTCGACATGAAGAAAACCCGACCGGCCGCGGCTTGTTCAGGCGCCTGACTGGAAAGGCGTCGATGGCTATCGATCCAAGTGGCGCTCAGGCTGGTGGCGAGACTGCCGCCGAACAGCGAGCGCGTGTAGCGGGCCATCGCATCGAAGCCGCTGATGCGCTGAGCCGCTGCGTTCGCGTAGTGGTTACGAAGCAGTGCATAGATATTGCTGGGATCGTACGGCGCGCCGGTGAAATTTCCTGTGAAAGTGCCCGCCGGCAACCCCATCTCTGCAAACAGCGCATTTTGTTCGGCGACGCTCGGATCGAACGTCACGAAATCGCTATACGAAATGTCGTTGAGCGCTTGTGCCGTATACGGCAGCGGCGCAATCACGCGATCGCTGTAGTCGATGTCGAACCAGCCCGCTTCCAGCGACAACGACGTCATCGGTGTCAGAGTGATGCCGGCCGTGAGAATCTCCGCCCGCTCCGGCTGCAGATCGGGAGCGCCGCCGAAGGAAAGCATCATGACGTCGGTGGACGACGCGCCGAACACGCTTCCCGGGTAGAGCACCAAGTTGCGAAGCGCATTCTGCTGATACAACGTCGGCACCTTGAAGGACTTGCCCCAATTCGCCTTCAGCTCGACGCCGGGAACCACCCCCCAGTTGATGCCAAACTTGGGCGTGGTAGTTTCGCCAAAGCTGTCATAGTTTTCGTAGCGAACCGCGCCATTGAAAGAAAGGTGCTCGACCATCGGCACGGCCTGCGCCGGCGACACCAGCGGCACATCGATTTCGCCGTAACCGTAACGGCTACGATCCGAGCCATGAGTGCCCTTGACCCCAGTGATCAGATTCAGCACCACCAACTCGTTGCGCCGATAGCCGCCACCCAAAGACATTCTCACCATGCCAGCGGGCAACGCTAGCAACGGCCCTTCCATCTCGATGCCGGCTGCCTGCGAGTCGTTGGCGTAGCGCGAACCGTAACGAGCCAGCTGCGCGCCGGTGGTGCGACTGAAATCTTTTTGATACAGATCGAAGTCGTTCTCGCCGAGCGCGCCATGAACTCGCACCGACCAGTCCGCCGGTAACTGAAATCGGATCGCTGGCGCGATGCCCCACAGCGTGGAGTTGCGCTGCTGCCGAATCAAGTTGGCCAGCTGGTACATCATGTCCTGCTGGCGTTCGGTATAGAACGCGTCGAGAGTGAGTTCGACCGATGCGCCCAGTTGCTGATGGCCGCTCAGCAATGCACTCTCCTGCTGCAACTGGGGATAGATGGTGTAGTCCCTGTTCGGGAGATACGAGAGATAATCCCGCTGCCGCGCCCTGAGGGCAGTGTTGCTCGAGCTGTCACCTGCTAGCAGGACGCCACCGCTCTGCCACGTTGTGCCGATCACTCCTGAGTATTGATTCTGAACGAAGCCACCGTCGGTCGCCTCGCCGTACCTGACCGAAAGCTCCGCGCCGTCGTAGTCGCGTTTCAACTGGATGTTGGCTACGCCGCCAACCGCATCGGAACCATAGATTGCAGACGCGCCATCCAGGAGCACCTCGACACGTTCGATCGCGGCGGTTGGAATCACCGAAATATCCACCGCCTGCGCGACGCCGTCATACGGCAGACGCGAGCCGTTCAACAGGACCAGCGTCGCGTCCGGCCCCAAGCCTCGCAAGTTGATGCTGGAGCCGCCGGAGATATTGGTGTTGGCGGGATCGCCGCCGGTGTTGAAGGCCACGCTCGGATTCTGGCCACCGTTGAAATTCTGCGGGATCGCGCGGATCACTTCGCCAAGATTGTTCTGACCCGCCAGACGCATCTCCTCCGGCGTGATCGTCAAGACGGTCGAAGACGGTCTTGCTCCTTTGATGCGCGAGCCGGTGACCGTGACTTCCTGCAGATCGACCACGGACGCAGATTTCTCGCTGGCCGGTACCAAAGACACAGTGTTCTCATCCACGAACTTGAACGACCACGGCGTGCCGTCCAGCAGCTTGAGCAGCGCTTCTTGAGTCGTGATGGTGCCCTTCACCGCCGGCGCCATCATGCCGCGGACCATGCCGGGCTCGAAAATGATGTTGGTATTGGACGTGGTGCCGAGCTGCCGAAGCGCTTCAGACAGCGGTTGCGCCGGAATATCCAGCTGCATCGGCTCGCGTGCCTGCAACTGGGCGGAAAGTAACGTGGCGACGATCAGTGAGACTAAGCGACTGCGTCGGGACAGAATGTGATGCATGAATTCCCCTTCGGCCCTCCTTTGCCTGCGGTTATCTAGTTGGCTCTCGGGGAATACAGACGCAAACGTTCTGAACAATCCTCAAATTATTCTTTCGGTTTAGTTTGGCGGTGCCGACATCGGGCTCAGCGCCGAACGCCCGACGCCCGCCAGTTCGATCGACTCGCCATGCTCGACCACGCGCAACCCATAACTCTGAGCCATCGCCCGCGCGAAGCTCAGTGACTGGCCAGCAGTGAACACGCCACTCACCAGCAAATCGTCGGGCTGCGACTCTGCCAACACCAGCGGCACCTGGCTGTAACGATTCATCTCGGCAATCGCAGTCGCGAGCGGCAGGCTGTCGATGACCACTTTGCCTTGCTGCCACGCCAACAACTGACTGACTTGCGGCCGGTCGAGCTGCGGCGCCACTTGCTTGGCCAGCACCAGTCGCTGCCCCGGAGCCAATGTGATCGGCGCCACTGGAGAGTCCTGCGCTACCGCTACGTTCGCGCCTGCCCCGGCCGTGGAAACTTCAACCTTGCCTTCCACCAAGGTGACGGACAACTGCTCAGCCTGTCTGCGCACCAGGAACGTCGTGCCCAACGCTTTTACCGCTCGGTCGCCCGCCTCCACGATGAACGGTCGTAGCGGTTGTTTCGCGACCTCGAACAGGGCCTCGCCCGACTCGAGCCGAACGCGGCGCTCTGCTTCGTCGTACGCCACAGAGACCCGCGTTCGGGTATTCAAATGAATTCGACTGCCGTCCTCCAGCATGATCACGCGCAGTTCGTTGATGCCGGTGTTGATACCGGGCACGCGCATATACTGAAAATAAATTCCGCCGATCAGCAGCATCGCAATCGCTGCCGCCAATGCCGCCATCTTGCGGCGACTGGATGTTCTGCGAATGTGTGGCTGAGCCTCAGCACGAAGACCCGGCGCCTGAATCATGACGTCAGTGAAGCGCTTGAGGCCATCCGCTTCATCCCATTCTGCCGAGACCTGCCGGAAGGCGGCACCGTGGCGTGAGTCTTCTTTCAGCCAGTTCTGAAACCCCTCTTCAGTGGCCGCAGTCTTCAACGGACCGCTCAAGCGCACCAGCCAGGCACTGGCGTCGCTCACGATGCTCAACGGAATCTCCGGTGCAATCTTCGGCGTGTTCATTGCTGTCATGGTCCCTCTCGAAGCCGCCCCGATTGGCGTTCCTGAACCAGCTTGGTCACAGCCGCTGCCAATATTTTTTCCACCAGAGAAATCGAACAATTCAGGCGCTCGGCGATTTCCACATACCCCAGCCCGCCGAACTTGTGCATGAAATAAACTTCGCGCGTGCGCGCGGGAAGGAGCTTCGCGATCTGCTCGAGCCGCTGTTGAGCCGCGAATATTTCCTCCGGCGTCGGCGCTGGATCGCGTAGCAACTCACCGTCGAGTTCGACTCGGCCGTTGACGTAGCGATGCTCGGCCCGGAACTGGCTCACCGACAGATTCTTGACCGCATGCGATAGAAACGCTTCCGGACAATCCACTTGCTTACCGCGCCGGCAATATTGTTCCAACTTCAGGAAGGCTTCCTGGATCAAATCTTCGGCATCTTCAGGCAGCCGACCGCGCCGGGTCAGACGTCTCCGGAGTCGAGTCAACAGGCTGGGCACGTCGGTATGCCACGACATGGGCGGCACTCTCGCACGTGCTCTGCGCCACGATCAACACGCTACGGCGGATTTCCGCCCTGCCGTGGGCGCTCCGAAAATAGTTTGAGGTTTTTGGGCTGAGCCTGCGTCTTGGGCGCCGACTCAGCGGTTCGAGTTTTTGCTCAGGACTGGATGAAAGCCAGCAGATCAGCGTTGACCGTGTCCGGATGCGTCGTGCACAGGCCGTGCGGCAGACCCGGGTAAATCTTCAGCGTGCCCTTCTTGAGCAGTTTCGCGGACAGCAGTGCTGAATCGGCGATCGGCACGATCTGATCGTCATCACCATGCATCACCAACGTCGGCACTTCGATCCGCTGCAGGTCCTGCGTAAAGTCGGTTTCGGAGAATGCCTTGATACAGTCGTACTGCGCCTTGATGCCACCGGCCATGCCTTGCCGCCACCAATTGTCGATCACGCCTTGGGATACCTTGGCTCCGGCACGGTTGAAACCGTAGAACGGTCCCGCCGGCACGTCGACATAAAACTGGGCTCGATTCGCTACGACCGCGGCACGAAAACCATCGAACACTTCCAGCGGCAGGCCGCCCGGATTGCGTTCGCTTTTCACCATGATCGGCGGCACCGCACCGATCAGGACTGCCTTCGCAACCCTACCGCCGCCGCCGTACTGTGCGACATAGCGCGTGACCTCACCGCCGCCGGTGGAGTGACCAATATGAATCGCGTTCTTGAGATCCAAGTGGCTCGCGAGCGCCGCTACGTCCGCGGCGTATGTGTCCATTTCGTTACCACTGAAGGTCTGCGAAGAGCGACCATGCCCACGCCGGTCATGCGCGATGACACGGAACCCTTTGGACAGAAAGAACATCATCTGCGCATCCCAATCGTCGCCGCTCAACGGCCAGCCATGATGAAATACGAGCGGCTGGCCACTGCCCCAGTCCTTGTAGAAGATCTCTGTACCATCTTTCATCTTGACGATGCTCATACGCGACTCCTCACAGCAAGTCTGTTGTAACGACTCTCTTCAAAGACCGAGCTCGGAAAGCCCCGGATGATCGTCGGGTCGGCGGCCTGGTGGCCAATGAAATTTTCGCTCAGCCGCCGTGATCGCAAGGTCGTTGATGCTAGCGCAACGAACTTGCATCAGCCCAGCCGCATCGAATTCCCAATTCTCATTGCCATAAGAGCGATACCAGTTGCCGGAATCGTCATGCCACTCGTAAGCGAAGCGCACGGCAATCCGGTTGTCAGCAAAGGTCCACAGCTCTTTGATCAGCCGATACTCCAGCTCGCGCCGCCACTTGCGCGTCAGGAACTCGACGATCTGCTCCCGGCCGACGGGAAATTCGGCGCGATTGCGCCATTTGCTATCGACAGTGTAGGCCAGCGCAACTCGCGCCGGGTCGCGGCTGTTCCAACCATCCTCCGCCAAACGGACTTTCTGGATGGCTGTGTCGCGAGTGAAAGGTGGCAGCGGCGGACGTGACTCGGTCATATGCCTGCTCCTGTCGGCTTGACTGAGTCAAGTGTAGAGCTCTTGGCATGGCACAGCCACTTCAAGCTTCACTCAGGTGCCTTGGTCCTCGAGCGTCACCGCGTCGAGGTCTTGCTCGGAGCCGATGTAGACGCGCGAATAAGGGTGCTCTGGGGGCCAGATGGCTCTGAGAATGCGCGCTGCGTTCGGGCCATAAGGATCGCTGCCGATCTGATGCCAAGGCACGCTCTGGATTTCGCGCCGCTCGGGCCGCAGAACGGGGCTGGCATCATCTTGTAGGTAGAGTGTGCGTGAGCGAAAAAGTCCGAAACCCTCAGGGCGACTTCACTAAGCGCTGGTTACTACACGATCTCCTAGCCAATTGGCGGATAAGCAAAGTTGTTCTCTATGTAAACCACTTGTCCCGCGCGACTCACGTAAATGCGATAGCGCTCCGTTACTTGAGTGGCTTCGTCATATGCCCCCTCCACCACATACACTTTGTCTATCCCACTGGTATCCATCGATGGATTCCATCTTGGTTCTGGTATGACGGCGCCGACACTGCGATCCCTATCCAGCCGATACTGCAGCCCAAGACGGCCCACCAGCTCGAAAAAGTTCTTCGCCGCCATCGGCAGCGTTAGCGTTTGGCTATATCGTTGGCTGAAGGACCTTTCATCGGGACCAGCGGCAATGGCACTCAGAGCTCGCGGAGCACTTGCCTCGGGCACGTGTGTCTCAGGTCTACAGGCACATAGCACGAGGACTATCGTAGCCGCGAAACAAACCTGCAACGCGCACCTCGTTCTACGCGCGTTATAGGCCCCCGCATTCATTAACATCCGTCCTTTTTCTGAGTGCAGGATCGGATAGCCGGTACTAAATCTATGTCCGAACCATTGGCATTTTCGTTTTCAGGGGCAGTTTTACCAGTGACCTCGGTATATGCAGTGCCGGCATATGAATTTGAATTGGTCGTGCGTGCACGATAGTCGATTCTTGCCGAGTCGACCGCTTCATTGAATCTCTGAAGTTTTTCCTCCACCTTGGAGATGTTGCCCTTCACGCTCGTGGCGCTCCCCTCAACGGTGTGGGTACCGGGATGCAGCTCAGGCCGATTTGAATGCGTCTTCTCGACGCCCAACTCAGTAACTAACTTTACATTCTCATTGCTACCGCGAATCTTAGCCGTCTGATTGAAGATTGCCTTGTCGAACGAGTAGTGCGCGCTAGGGCCAGCACTCGAAATGATCGAGACTCCGGAATCGGAGTCCGTGGCATGCACGTACTGATGCTCGGCCCCGAACGCTCCACTGATCGGATATGAGCGTAGTTCAACGAAGGTAACTCTACACGAACCATCCCCACAGCCAGGAGGAGCAAGGCCTGTCGGGTCGGTTTTGTTCAGCGGATCATTCCCGACATACGCATACAGGTTGATGTCATCTTTATATCCAATCGGATCCGTTTGCATAAACCTGCCCAGCTCCGCCGAGTACGCCCGCGCCTTGTAGTGATAGAGCTGCAACGAGGGCACCCAGATCTGCCCGGTATATTGGAACCGCCCAAGGTTGTTAGGCCCGGGCTTGCCGTACTCGTCGTAAGTGTTCACGGCTAACGTGGCACCCGAGCCATTGGTCACGGCAACAACCGAACCTCGCTCGTCAGCATTCAGCCATCGGCGCGCCGTGGTGCCAGCGCCTTCGTACCACACCAACGGTTCATCCGCCCCAGGCCCATGAACGTAGCGGCGCTGCAGTACATTGCTGCCATCGTATTCGGCAATGAGCGCTGTGCCATCGTAGAGAAAGCGAGTTCCGGCACCGCCTGCCAGCTGCGACAGGCGCCCGCTAGCGTCGTAGCTCAACGTTGCCGAGGTAACGCCTGTAGCCGAAAGCAATCGATTCTCGGCGCTGTATCCGTAGGTCGTTCCCGCATGGCTGGTGAGATTGCCGCGCCCATCGTAACCAAGCGAGGCACCGCCGACGCTGGTGTAACGATTCAGACCGTCGGCGACGTAGCTTTGGCTGGCATTGGCAGCCGTCCAGTTGTAGTTAGAGTTGGAGCGCGTGAGCGTCCGCAGTTGCGAGGACGGTGAGTACGTGAAATTGCTCGAGGTGTCACCGGCATCACCCACGTCATGGGTGAGCAGTGACAACCGCGATGCTCCGTCGTAGTCGTAAGTCGTCGTCGTGCCATTGCCACGAGTCAGAGTTTTTCGCCGGCCAAGATTGTCGTACGTGAACGTCGCCAACACGCCGGCCCCTGAAGTCGCACCTTGCTCACGAATCGCGGTCAGCGCGTTGGACGCATCGTACGCGTACTGCACCCACAGCTGATCAGGCCATGTCAGTCGCTCACGCCGCCCGGCTGCGTCATAGAGGTAGGACACAGTCCCGAGCGAAGAGGTCTCCGACTTCAAGCGACCGAGTGCGTCGTAGACCCACCCCACGGAACCTGCCGACGTACTGGCGCCTCGCATGCGGTTGCTGTGATCGTAGGAATAGGTCACGCCCGGCTCGGAGCCTGGAAGACTCTTGAACACGATACGGTTGAGATTGTCGGGCGTGAATCCTATCGTTTGGCCATCTCGCAAGCGGCGCGAGATCACATTCGACGCATCGTCGTAGCCGATCTCTTCATAGTCCACAGTAGAGCTGGTATTGACCGAAGCGGCAGCTGGATAGCGCGTTTTCTTCAGGCGGTCGAAACCGTCGTATTCGTAGGTTGTGCGGTTGTTCTTTGCATCCGTCAGCGTGGACAGCTGCCCATTCGGCGTATAGGTCATCGAGCGGGTGTACTGCTGCAACCCCGTGCCCAGAGCGGATTGGATTCTTTGCAGCCGGCCGCCGGTGTACAGCTGCTTGGTGATGCGATCAGGGCCG
>NZ_JAEUPY010000109.1 GCF_016790065.1 Steroidobacter sp. | reverse complement strand
AACGAAGGTTCGAATGCGTGGTTGGACCACGTGTAGCTCAGCGCATCAGAGATCGCCCACTTGGAGGCGCCTGGCAACGTCGTGCCGGCGGGTACCAGCGCGGGCGTCACGTTGCCTGGATTGGAGACGAAATCCTGATTGAGCTGCGCATTCAAATAAGTGACATTGCCCGACAGGCTCAAGCTGCGGCTGACAGCCCAATTCAGCGTCCCTTCGAAGCCGTAGCTGCGCGCCTTGCCGGCGTTGGCTGCGTAGTTGATCTGCGCCGGCGTCCGCTGCCGCAATTGAATGTCGCTCCAATCCACGTAGAACAGCGTGCCATCCAATTGCAAACGTCGGTCGAGCAGCGTGGACCGCGTGCCGATCTCGTAGTTCCACAACGAATCGGACTTGAACCCTCGCGGTACCGTGAAGCCCGGTTCGGACTGCGCGATGTTGGGCCCGCCGTAACGGAACCCCTGCGAGGCCAGCGCATACGCCATGAACCGATCGTTGGGCGTGAACGTGATGGACGCCTTCGGTGTGAAGCCGCGTTCGTCCTGATCGGCGGACTGGTACAAGGATTCGCCGGGCTGAGCAGCCGACGCCAGACCTTTAGTGATGGTCGCGGTGTCGACCTCGGTATCGAACGCGCGACCGCCGAGCGTCAATTTCCATCGATCGTTGAATCGATAGCTCGCTTCGCCAAACACGGCGGTCTCGACACCGCGAAGTGGAATCGCAGCACTCAGCAATTCATCCCCAGGTGCCAACAGTTGGCCTGCCCCAGGACCGAACACCGTATCGAGCACCGAGCCGATGCCGGGCACATAGATGGCCTGAAATACGCGCATGCGAGTGTCGTCGCGCATGGCGCCGACCAGGTACTCGAAGCGTTGTTGAGTGTTGGAGGCCAGACGAACTTCGAACGTCTTGCCGCTGCTCTTACCCAGAGAAGGCAGCTCCACCAGCGGAAAGCCGATGCCGGGAAAGATCACGCCCGGCGCGCCGAACTGCAGCGTGATGTCATCGTACGTGTCCATGGTCTTCTTGTGATGAGCGGCGGAAACCGTCAGCGTGGACGCGCCGAAGTCATGATCGAGCCGCAAGTTGTGAATGACGGTCTCGAAGTTATTGAACTCCGCGACCACCGAGTCCTTGCGCAGCTCGCCGAGCGACGGTTGTTCGAAGCCGTCGTCCTGGGTGTTGATGAGTTGATCCAGAAACAGGTAACCGATCTTGGTTCGCTCCGTCGGCGTCCATAGTGCCTGCACTCGTCCGCCGCGGATGACGGTCTCGTTGACGTCCTTCTCGCCTGTGCCGACGTTGTCGATGTATCCAGCAATGTTTCGATAGACATAGGTGCCGCGCACTGCCAGCTGGTCCGCGATCAACGGCGCGTTCACCATCACCTTGCCGGACCAATCGACGCCGCCGTCGGCAACATCCGCCGCGGTCGTTTCAGCTCGCATGTCCCATGCGCGCGTGTCGGGTTTAGCTGTTTGATAGTTGATGGCGCCGCCCAGTGAGGCAGAACCAAACAACGTGCCCTGCGGCCCACGCAGGACCGTCACGTTGCCGACGTCGAATGCGTCGATGTCCGGAATCGCGAGCGAGAAATAGGGATCGGTCAAAGGCACGTCATCGATGAAGTAGCCGGTCGTGCCCTGGCCTTGGTCGGTTCCTGTGGTGGTAGAGATGCCGCGGATGACGGCAGTCGAGTATCCCGGTGTGCCACCGTTGAATACGACGCCAGGCGTGCGCGTGAGGTAATCCTGCATACTCTGCGCGCCTAATCTGCCGAGCTCGGTGCCAGTCAACGCGGACACCGATCCGGAGATGTTGCGCACCGACTCCAGACGTTTGGTCGCGGTGACGATGACTTCTTCTAACTGCGCGACCTCGTTGTTGGAAGCCTCCGCTTGCGCCAGTCGAATGCGCTCAGCTGACTCCACATTCGCGCCCGACGGGTTGGTATGAATCGAGCGAATCCCGAAGGTGTGCGCGTTGATTTGATATGCAACCAGGTCCGATCCCTGCAGCAGCGCTTGCAAGGCATCGGCCGGCGAATACTTGCCGCTGAGCTTCGGCGCCGTCCGACCGTCAGTCAGCTCGGATTGAACCGCGATCTGGATGTCTGCTTGACGAGCCAACTCGCGTAACGCCGCCGCGAGCGATTGTGCTGGCAGATCGACCGTCACCGCGGCCTGCCCGGCGGCGGATGCTGGGCTTGGCAAAGAAACACTGGCGCCCGACAGTGCCAGAGCGACGGCCAGTGCATTGGATAGGCAGCGATTCATAGGTCTCCCGTTCCCCAGCCATCGTTGTCAGTAAGCGCTATTTTTTTTCGCGTCTTATCTGCAATGACTCATCGCGGGAGATGCTGGGCCCATGCCGGCAAAAATATTTCCAGCTAGCGCTCACGAATCAGGAAGCTTTGCGCACCGGTGGTCTCCACGACCACACCCGGCAACGTGCCGATATACGCCAGCGCCGACTCCAGATCTTGGGCATCGAAGGATCCGGTGAGCTTGATCGGCTGCAACGGTTCGGCCACGCTCACTTTGAATTCCCGATACCGCTGGAACTCACTGAGCACGTCGACCAGTGGCGTGCTATCGAATTCCACGCGACCGCGAGTCCAAGCAACTGCGCGTAGAGGTGCCGCATGCGCCGTCTTCACCACGCGAGGTGCTTGCTGGCCGCCAGTCGTTCTACTGGCATCGACGGTCGCCTCTTCACCTTTGAGTAACCGCAGGACGGGTTCTGCCGCCGGCTTGTTTAGGTCCCGCTCACGGACATCGACGATGCCGTCGAGCACGCTGACCAACGTCGTCTTTCCAGCGATTCTCACATTGAACTGAGTTCCCACCGCTCGCGCCGTGGTGTCTCGGGCATTCACATCGAAGGGACGCGAAGTGTCATGCGCCACTCGGAAGAACGCTTCGCCCTCGATCAGTTCGATGTTACGTCGCTGGCCGGAGAAATCGACCTTGATGGTCGAAGAGGTATTCAGAGTGACGACGCTGCCATCGGCCAGCGTCAAGATTCTTTGCTCGCCCAGATCCGTCGAGTAACGCCCGTCTTGCCAATGCAAGTACGTGGCAGCGCTGATCGTTGCAACGAGCGCCACTGACGCAGCGATGCCCCATGTACGAAGTCTGCTGCGAGATTGCTCTCGGCCTGTCACTGGAGTTTCATCGGCAAGCGAAGCTTTGCTAGTGGCCGTGAACGGGATGGCCGGCCGCGACTCACGAACCTCCTTCACCCAATCATCCAACTGCTCGCGGCTCACCGCAGTGTCGCGAAGATCCTGCCCGAGCAACGTAGCTTCGAGGAACTCACGAACATTGCGAGGCGATTCGCGCAACCAATCCGCAAGCTCGGACTTCTGGGCCGGATCGAGCTCTCCCTGGCCAAGCTCGGCCATCCAATCGCTGGCGGTGGTCGGGCGGGAGGTGTCGGCTTTCTGCTCTCTCATCTCAAACTTCCTTGGCCAGCGCTTCACGCATCAAGGTGAAAGCACGTGCCATCGCACGCTTGACGACTCGCGGGCTGACGCCGAGCCGTTGGGCGATTTCGTCGTAACTCAAACTTTCGTGGTACTGCAAGGCGAGCACGGCTCGCGGCAAGGGCGGCAGCTCGGCCATCGCTCGTTGCAGAAATCGAGTGCGATAAGTTGCGTCGGCCAGCGACTCGGGCCCGTCGCTGGCATCCGTGCCCAGCGCGGCCTCCTCGACGGTCTCGCTTTCCAGCGAGGTCCATTGCGGCCGGCGCAGCTTGAAATCGTGAGCCACATTGGCGGCCACCCGGAACAGGTAGGCCAGTGGATTATGGATGACCTCGCCTCGGTTGAACCGTAACAGGCGCAGGAACACTTCCTGGCAAACATCCTTGATATCGCTTTCCACCAGCCGCCGCTTGGCTAGAAAGCGTTGCAAATCATTGGCGTAGACCGATGCCCATTGCTCCGGGCCGCCGTCGCCGCGGCGGCTCGGATCGGCGTGGGACAAAGGCTCGTCGGTCATGGGCGCCATTTCACATTAAATGACCTGCGCCCGCAGCCTCATGGGCCCATGACCAGCGAATTATTTTTTGGACGTTACCTCAGAACGCGACCTTGGCACCGACGTAGTAGTACCGGCCGCGATAGTCGGCGAGCGAACGGTCCCAACCGTCGAAGCTGGCTGCCACGAACGGCAGGTCGGCATCGAAGGCGTTGTCGACGCCGGCGTAGATCCGAGTGCCGTTCAACCAAGTGCCCTCAGTGAACTGATAGCCCGCTTGGAAGTTCACCGTGTGATACGCCTCGACCTGTCGACTCAACACGTCGGGAATGACGTCGTCGTAGCTCGAGGTGTAGAACACGCTCGTGCTCGCATCGAACGGACCTCGCTCCCAGCTCACACCGGCGACCGCACGCAGGTTGGGCATCGGGCCCGGGTTGAAGCTGAACTGGCCGCGATAGTCGATGGTCTGTCCGGCACTGGTCACGTCTTCGAACTTGGTCAGGTACGTGGCGTTGAAGTCGAATGTCACCGTGCCGGCGCCGTCCGTCAGCCAACGATACTTGGTGCCCAGATCGATGCCCGCCGCCTTACGCGCGCCGCCGTTAGCCAGACGAATGTCGACCGTCGGGTACAACGTGATCGGATCGCGCGTCACCGAACCGGCCGCGGACGTGCCGAACAACACGGCTTGAATGTCCGGCTCGGAAATCACGTCCTTCAATTCCACCTGCCAGTAGTCCAGCGTCACGGTCAACGCCGTCAGGCTGTGCGGACGGAACACCAGGCCGACGTTGATGCTCTCACCCATTTCCGGGGTCAGGTCCGGGTTGCCGCCGTATATATAAGTGAGCGGAAACACGCCGCCTCGGATCGGATCGAAGTACGCATTCGGATTCTCGTCCGTGGCGACCGGATCGGTCAGCGCTGAGATGGTCGGTGCACGGAACGACTCTGCATACGAGGCTCGGAATCGAACGGCGTCATCCAGGAAGCCGAGACTGCCCGCCGCCTGCCACACAGTGGAGGAACCGAAGTCGCTGTACTTCTCTCGACGAGCAGCCGCAGTGAGCGCAGCGGAACTGAATGCGCCTTCGCCGTCGTACAGCGGCACCTGCAGTTCGCCGAACACCGCATTCACTCGTCGTGACCGAGACACCGGCGAGGTCAGGTAGGCGTCGTTGAACATGTTGTTGTAGACGCGCGCGTTGTAGTCAGGCTCGAAGCTGTACGCAACCTTGCGTTGCTCGACACCCAACGCGAACAACGATTCGCCCGCGTACCAGTCGAACAGCTTGCCGTCGATTTTGGCGCCCACGATGCTGTTCTTGTCGACGGATCGGGTCTGTGTGGTCGGACCGCGCACCAACGCCATCTGCGCCGCCGAGTTGGCGTGATAGCCGAACGGATTGAAGGCCAGCGCGTCGGTACGCGCCAAGGACGCATCGAGCGCGTCCAAGTCGATGTCATTGACTGTGTTGGAACGGATGCGACGTCGGTGCGAAGAGAAACTCACTTCGTAATGGTAATTGCCCAGCCGGCCTTCCACACCCGTCACGCCCTGGTGATCCATGGTGTCGAATCGCCAGGTCCAAGGATCGATCTCATTGCTACCCGGCAGGTAACGCACCGTGACATCTTCGCCAAAAGGATTGTATGGGTTAGACGCAGGCACATCGATCAGCGGCCGCAGATTCGCAGCGAGGAACGTCTGTCGCCGATGATTGGCATAGCCACGCGTGAACAGCACCACACGGTCATCGAGCAACTCATATTCTGCCGACCAGTGTCCCGACACCTGATCCTGCGGCGGATACGTGCCGATCTCGTTGGTCGAGTACGCCTGCAACTCATGGTTGTAAGGCACGTAGTCGGTGAGGTTGCCGCTGTAATAGCCTTCGTTGAAGCGAGTGACGTCGATCGACAGCACCTGGCTCGGATTCGACGACAACCGGATCTGATGAGGCGTACCGATGGCAGTACTGCGACGATCCAACCCGCCGCGAGCGCGATAGTCACGGCTCGCCGTGGTAGCACGGTCGGCGCGAGTGAAGCCCTTGCGATCCTGATAGGCCAGGCTGCCGGTCAGATGAAACTTGTCATCGCCCAAGCCGAACAACGCGGCGGTTCTAAGACCTTCGGCGTCGTGGCGGCTGGTCTCGCCGTAGGAGGTGTGCAACGACAAGCCGCGAAAATCTTTCTTCAGGCGAACGTTGACCACGCCAGTGACGGCATCCGACCCGTACACCGCCGATGCGCCGCCCTTCAGAATTTCCACGCTCTCTACGGCCTCCGCCGGCAGCGCGCCCACGTCGGCACTGAATGTTTCGCCACCGAAGCGATGGCCATCCACCAGGACCAGCGTGTACGCCGACCCGAGTCCGCGCAGATTGAGGTTGGTCGAACCACCGCCGTATTCGTCGTTCGCCGGCGTAATGGCGTTACCGGTGTTAACCGGCAGCTGTAACAGGAAGTCGCCGAGATGCTCGCCCGAGGAGCGTTGGAACTGCTCACCGGTGACCACGTCGATGGGTCGTGCGTTCACCAGGTAATCCTGCGAGGTGCGGATCGAGCTACCGACCACGGTCACTTCATCGATGTTCTGGGTCGGCGCCGTGCTGTCGCGTTCGAGGGCCGGTTCCACCGTCGTGGCGCTGGCAGCGGCCCCCGAGGCGGACGACTCTCGCGCCGAATTGGCCTGAGCCAGTCGCAACACTCCCGGGTTGGTTTCCGTCTTGATCTGCTTCCAGGCGGCCTGCGGCGCCGGCGGCTTCGACGAAGTCGTCGCCGGATCGAAAATGGAAATGGTCTGGGCGTCCAGGAATTCGTACTGCAGCCGGGTGCCGTTGAGCAGCTTCTTCAGCGCCGCCTCGGTGGTATAGCGGCCGTTGAGCGGCTTGGCGGGCAGATCGATGACCGTGTCGCCGGCCGGGTAGATCAATTGCAGGCCGCTTTGCTCAGTCAACTGGATCAGCGCCCGCGCCAGCCGCGGCGAGTCGATGCGGAAGTCGATCTCGGAGGACGTTGCCGCCTGAGCTATCATCGTGCGCGGTTGGTCCGCCGAACCGTCGGCTGCCTGCGCGGCCACGCTCGAGCCCAGCCCGATCGCGAGCGTCTGCAACGCCACTGCCCACTCCAGAGTGGATTTCGCCATGCCTGTCCGTCTCCCCTATTGTGTTTATTTAAAGCCAACCGCGGTCCGGCCGCGAGCTGGCTGTTGAATGCGCTTGCGGCTACTAAGAGGGATGGCAGTACCCCAACGGGGTAGTGGGCGCGCCAAAAAAATTATTTCGTCTGGGACACTACCCCTTTGGCCCACTCCGGCCACTCTTAGTTGCCGTGAGTTGATCCAGCAATGAAACCTTCTACGCCAGATCCCGCCAGCCACCGGAGCAGCTTCGCCGCCGAAGTGCACAAGCTCTATGGGGCGGATTTGTACTTTTTCCTGTTGTCGCGCTTGAAGAATGAGCACGACGCCAAGGATGTGGTGCAGGAGATCTATCTGCGGCTGCTGCGTTTGGGTCAAGGAGAACTGGTGCGCGATCCCCACGCCTACGTGTACTTCGTGGCCAGCCAGGTGCTGGCTCAGTTCCGTATGCGGGCCAAGCACAGCCCGTTGGTGTATGACTCGGCGCTGCTGCAAGCTTCCGACAGTCATGGCGCCCAGCTGGGTCAGGACGGTGTGGCGGATCGTTGGCTATCTCTGGCCGAGGTTGAGGAATTGTTGGACGCGTTGCCCTCGATGCATCGTAGAGTCTTCGTGATGCGCAAGCTGGACGGCCTGTCCTGGGCGCAGATCGCCGAGGCGCTCGACATCTCCGTGCACACGGTGAAGAAATATCTGTGCGAAGCGAACGCACGCATCAGCGTCATGCGCCGGGACCAGGAGTAGCGCCATGACCTCTAACGTCCGCACTGGGATGAACGATCGCCGCCGGCAGGACGAAGTGATGAAAGTTGCCGAGCAGGCTGCTGCTTGGCTGATCGAACTGGAGGACGGCGGTACTGACGCGCGTGCTGGGCTCGCTGCGTGGTTGGAGGAATCCCCCCTGCATGTGGAGATGTTTCTGCGTGCGACCTCGGTGGATCGAATCAAAGAACTGATGGCGCCGGCAGATGCCGTCGCGTTGGCCAATAAGGATTGGACCTCGGAGCGGGAGACGGTCACGCCGCTCGTGCCTGGCCTCGGCTCTCGCCCTGCTCCCGCTGCGATCAGGCCAGAGCTGTCGTCTAGCGCACAGCGCCTCGATGCTCAACGACGAACGAAGCCGCCGCGTTCGCGATTGCTCTCACTCGCCGCCGCCGTCACTTTCCTTTGTGTCGCACTCTCGAGTTTCTATTGGGTTGCCAGTCGCAACACTTATGTTACGAAGCTGGGCGAACAAATGTCCGTCAAGCTGCCCGATGGCTCGATGATGCATTTGAATACCAACTCACGTGCCACCGTGAGCTTCTCCGATCACAGACGTCTGATTCAGCTCGATGCCGGCGAAGCGTTGTTCACCGTCCAGCACGATACGACTCGGCCCTTCGATGTTCAGACTGCCGGCACACGCATCCGGGCGGTAGGTACGCAGTTCAATGTGTATCGCCGCTCCGGAGAAACCAAGGTCGCGGTCATCGAAGGCGTCGTACAGGTCTCGCCCTCGCACCCGAGTGCCCTGCCCCTGCCAACAACGGCACCTGCGGCAGGTGATACGCACGACGCCAGCAGCGACGAACGCTTGAGCGCCGGTCAAGGTGTGGTGGTGAATGAGGACGGCGTGGCCGACAAACCCGAGGTCGTCAACGTCACTCAAGTCACCGCCTGGCGCCAGCGCCGCCTGGTGTTCGAATGGCAAACCCTGGAAGAAATCGCCTCGGAGTTCAATCGCTACAACCAGACACCACGCATCCGCGTGGAAGGCGAAGACATTCGCACCCGCCGCTACACCGCCGTCTTCGATGCCGACAACCCGCAAACCCTGCTGAAATTCCTATCTCGCGACGACCATCTGCAATTCGCAGCAGACGGCGACGACTTCGTGATTCGAGCCCGCTGAGGGACTCTTAGGAAACGCAGCGCCGAGGTATGCTGCCGCAATGACCTCGGCCGTCCCCGCCAAGTCCAGTCGCATTCTGCTCAAGATAGAGATGCTGGTGTTTCGGGCCGACATTTCTTTACTTGCTATCCGGCGTCGTAGTGGTACCGCACCAGTTACTGCTACTGGTGAGTGAAGGCGTCGTCGATAGCGCTTGGGTGCTGCTCTACTACGCAGGCATCACGGCGATGTTTGTCGCAGTCAGATCCATGTACAACCATGTGACCGGCGACCCGATCGGAATTCTCCAGCCTCGCAGCACCTGGATTTGCATCGCCGCTGGACTCGCCGCTTTGGCGATGGGACCGGTCGGAACCTGGCTGCTAGGGGGGCGCGAAACGATGGTGCCGGCGTTGGTTATTCCTTTCGCCGTGTTGCCGGCGTTCTGCTTGCTACATCTTGCGGTACTATCTCGGAGCTACCTGTTGGATGCATTCAGGTAATTCCCTGTACACGGAGGGGTCGCCGCAATGTCTGCAATGTGGATCGATCATGTCCAAGTCGCCATTCCCAAGGGAGGCGAAGCAGCGGCTCGCGAATTCTATGCGCAGTTGCTGGGCTTGACGGAGATTCCCAAGCCCAGCAGCCTCGCCGGCCGGGGTGGGCTGTGGTTGCAAGCCGCGAACATCCAATTTCATCTAGGGGTCGACCCCGACTTCCGACCGGCGACCAAAGCGCACGTCGGCTTTGCAGTGGAAAACCTATCAGCAGTCCTGGGTCGACTCGAAGCGGCCGGCTACGACATCCAACCGGATGATTCGGTAGCCGGCCTGAATCGAGCCTTTACGTCAGATCCGTTTGGCAACCGTGTTGAGTTGCTCGAGTCCGCCCATCCGGCTGGCATGTAGAGCCGATAGCAGCGGCCGATCAATCTTGGCGACGGCATCGGCAACCGCCGTCTTGAAGCAGGCGCGAGCCCGAGCAGCCTGCCCCAGTTCGCGAGACTGATCGACATGGCAAACAATCTTCGCGGCTGAGCGAATGCGGTCATAGGCGATGTCCACGCCCTTCGGGGTGGCCAGCGACAAACCGGCGAGGCTCACCACGATCTTTGGTACATCGTCCGTGCGGTCAGTATCGGCACTGGCGTATCCCGCTGCCAGCTGCGCGACGATTGCCGTCAGTATCACAATGTAACGACGCGCGATCGTTACATTGAGGTTCAAGGTCGTCATTGCAGTTACTCCAGTGAGGGTAGGTCCACTGGAGCAAATTGCAGCCGCTGTGCCAGCAAAACGGCGGAACGGCGCAAGTCACCGCAGTCAGCCAGGAAATACAAAGGTCGGTGAAAGGAAACCGCACAACGCACCCAGTCGCCGACGCGGGAATTCGTTGGCTGGCAGCCGACACGCCCAACAGTAACGTTGGATAAACACAGCCGGATTGTCCGACAGTTATCAGCTGACTGTGGTCACATCATCGGCGCCCCGATTGCAATCCGTTGCCAGGTCGGGTATGAAACGCAGCGCAACACCAATACAACAGCATCGTTCGTTCTGATGCTCACACGCCACTCCCGATCAGTAGCCGTCGCCTGTGGGGAAGCTCGCCGCTCGCGGCGAATTGCGCTCGCATCCTGGATTGGCACTTTGGTACTGATGTACGGCGCAAGTAGTTTCGCCGCCGACGGCGAGAAACTATTTGCCCCGTGCGTTGCCTGCCATGGCAGCAAAGGCGAAGGCAACGCGACGCTGAATGCTCCCGCCCTCGCCGGCCAGGACGCTGTATACATCGAACGTCAGTTGCGCAACTTTCGGACTCGCCGTCGCGGCACCGACAAGGCGGACGTGCTCGGCACTCAGATGCAAGCCGCCGCGACGACGATGCTCACCGACGATGCAGCCGTCACACAGGTTGCTAGTTACGTCGCCAAACTTCCGAAGACCGTCAACGCAAAGCCCGCGCCCGGCGATCTGCATAACGGCAACAACAAATACCAAGGCATCTGCGGTGCTTGCCACGGCGTAACTGCCGAAGGCAATCCAGCGCTGAAAGCGCCGAGGCTCGTGGGTCTCGATGCACATTATATCAAGCGTCAGTTCGCACACTTCCGCGATGGAGTGCGCGGCACGGATCCGAAAGACACGCCTGGTCGGCAGATGGCGATGATGTCCAAGACACTAGCCACCGACCGCGATCTAGACGACATCATCGCGTTCATTCATCGGCAGGGTCGCCCGAAATGAAACGCGCGCTCGTGTTGCTGATCGCGGCCATAGGGACCGCTGGCGCAACCGGGCCGGCACCGACCACAACGGCGCTCGACTTCACACTCAACACTGCTTGCCCGCCGGGATTCGAAAAAACCAACGCCGGCGTGTGCGAGCTTCGCACCCTCTATCAGTTCTACGACTCACTCGAAAATCGCGGCCTCGGCGGCACACGCACTTCTCTACCGCCACACCGCGACGGCTTCACGCCTCGCCAGATTGACCTCGGTCGCTATCTATTCTTCGATCCGGTGCTATCCGGCGATGGCACGCTGTCCTGCGCAAGCTGTCACGATCCCGCTTTCGGTTTGTCCGATGGTCGCGCTCGGTCGATCGGCATCCACGGCACGGACGCAGGCCGCGCCGCTCCCACTCTGTGGAACGTGGCATTCCTGAAGCGCTTCTTCTGGGATGCGCGAGCCAACTCTCTCGAAGCGCAAGCCGCCGGCCCGCTCTACTCGCCCATCGAGATGGGCAACACGCCGACACAATTGCTCGCGAGCTTGAACGGCAACGCGACTTACCGTCGGCTGTTTCATGAAACATTCCCACAACACTTTCCAGGCGAACACAGCTCGATCACCGAGCAACAAGTGTTCACCGCACTCACCGCTTTCCAAACCTCGCTCGTATCGCTCAACAGTCGCTACGACCGCTACGTTCATGGCTATGACGCGGCGCTGACCGATAAAGAGATCGAAGGCTTGAATGTGTTTCGTTCTTTCGTCGCACGTTGTTCCGAATGCCACACGCCGCCGTTATTCACCAACGAGCAAATCGCAGTCATCGGCATGCCGGAACCTGACGGCCGAGTATTCGATGTGGGTGCCGAAACCATCCTGAATAGCCCGAAACTCAAGGGCGGCTTCAAAGTCCCCACGCTTCGTAACATCGCTCGCACCGCGCCCTACTCGCACTCCGGCGCATTCGCCGACCTGCGCGGCGTGGTGCAGTTCTATAACAAAGGCCGCGGCAATGCTGTGCCCAAAGACATGCAGCTGTACTTGCACTGGCACATCTCGGATCCAAAGCTCACGGATGCCGAGGTCGATCGGATCGTGGATTTTCTGGGCGCCTTGACGGATGAGACCTTCCTGCCGCAGCAGCCGGCAAGAGTTCCTTCCGGGCTGGCGCCTACCAAAAGAGGGGAATAAGGATGAAGGGCGTAATCGTCGGACTGTTGTTGGCCGCACTGGCCTTCGGCGCAGGCATGTACTTCGGACGTAGCGGCAAACAAGAGATGACGATCAGCTCGTCAACTCAGGGCGCTAGCTACAGCGGCGGCTTCAAGGCCGAAGGCGCTGCCGCCACCGGCTCGATTACCTCGGTCGCAGGACCAGCGCCCACCAACGTCGTGGTCGTGAAAGATGGCGAGTCCATCCAGGCGGCCATCAAAGCGGCACCGAAGGGAACCATCATCCGCGTGATGCCGGGCACGTACCACGAAACCGTGTACGTCGACAAAGACGACATCCGCATCATCGGCGTGATCGAAGCCGGCCGCCGCGCCGTACTCGACGGCGAAAAGAAACTCAACGACGCCATCTTGTACTCAGGCAACAACTTCGTCGCCGAGAATCTCGAGATCCGCAACTACAAGGGCAACGGCATCATGGGCCAGGCCGGCAACAATTTCGAGATCCGTAACAACGTGATCGCGGAGTCCGGCGTGTACGGCATCTTTCCGCAGCTCGGCCAGAACGGCATCGTCGAACACAACGTGGTTTCAGGCATCGCCGACGCTGCGATCTATATCGGCATGAGCGACAACATCCTGGTCGCCAACAACGACGTGTTCGATAGTGTCGCCGGCATCGAAATCGAGAACAGTCGCCACGCCATCGTCGAGCACAACTACGTACACAACAACTCCGGCGGTCTGCTCGCGTTCGTCACGCCGGGCTTGCCCATCAAAGACACTGTCGATGTGATCTTTCGGAACAACTTCGTGGTCGGCAACAACCATCCGAACTTCGGCGCGCCCGGCTCGACGGTGTCCGGCATCCCGGCCGGCACCGGCATTCTGATCATGGCAGCCGACGACGTGGTCATCGAAGGCAACATCATCTCGGACAACAAAGTGTCCGGCATCATCATCACCGACCACGCCCATGCCTCGAACATCACTGCCGACCCGGAATCGGATCCGAACTCGGATCGCGTGAAAATCCTGGACAACGTGATGCTCAACAATGGCTACGACACCATCACCGAAGCCAAAGCATTGCTGCTCGCCGACGGCAAAGTCGGCGCGAAGAACCTGGACATCGTGCGCGTCGGCCCCAGCCCAGGCAGCTGCATCATCAATCGCCACCAGTATGTGACCGCTGGCGTGAGTGACTTCGCCGAGTGCAACTTCACCAACACCTCAACCACCGTGAACTATCTATTGCCGCCCGTGCCGCCACGCGAGATCAAACCTGGCGAGCGCGGCAAGGTGGTGTATCTGGGCATCTGCACCGGTTGCCACACCTACAACGGCCGCATGATCGGACCGCCGGTGCAAGTGATCCAAGCGCTGTACATGGACAACCCGCAGGGCCTGGCCGACTTCATCGCCAAACCCACCAAGAAGCGCGACGACTATCCCGAAATGCCGCCCCAAGACTATCTCGATCCCGAGACCCGTCTAGCGGTAGCTCAATACATGTTGCAAGTAACGAATTAACAATGAACTGACAATGAACTGACTGTTGACTGGCCAGAGAAACGGAGACGAAGGCTCATGAGCAATAGCAAGAACCGGCTCGCGTATGCAGTAGCCACAGTGCTGACGGGAACAGGATTGGTGGCGTCAGCTCCCGGAGTAGCAGTGGCGCAAGAAGCCGCCAGCGACAGCATCGAAGAAATCCTGGTGACCGCTCAGCGTCGCACTCAGTCACTGCAGGACGTGCCGATCGCCATGCAGGTCATCGACAGCACACTGATCAAAGATGTCGCCGCGGAAAATCTGGGC